>NZ_JAJSPB010000023.1:0-61116 GCF_021282325.1 Marinobacter sp. G11 | reverse complement strand
GGGCACTGAGACTTCGGAGTAAGAAGAGAAACCCCGCGTCGCTACGCTCCGATGGGTGGCAGCCTTGCTCCGGTCCGGGTGGCAGGCTTCACGTGGAATGGGTGGCAACCTTCAGCGGTTTACGCAATGAACACGCCTTTTCCAGCATTGATGGTATTGGCACCATCCAGACTCTGCCAATCCATGCCGTCACGCTGGAAACCGATAAAGAACCCATCGGTAAAGCCACTCACACCCTCAATACCACTGTCTTCACCGACGGTCACTGAACGCAGGTTTGTGAGGGGCGCGCAGCTAGCACCTTCGTTACAAGTAGTATCGACACCCGGCAGTTTTACACCCACATGCGTTGCCCGGTTACTCGTCTCAGCCAGCCCGGCTCCTGCATAAAGAGTCGCGTCATATACACTGTTGTCAAATTCATCGTCACGAATCTTCAGCCCGGTAATATTGCCACTAAAACTCTCAGTATGAGAAGAAACAGACCCACGAGCCTCCGCAAAACCCATCCGGAACCCCTTCAGGCCGGCAGAATCCTCAGCAAGTTCGATATAGGGCTTACGGGCCTCAAAAGGAATAGAGGGTTGGTAGACAAACGTGAAAAATAGTCTAAAAACGCCCCTAACCAAATGAATTAGTTGTAGTTTAGTCCGTTTTATTTCGGCTCATATTTTGGGTTCACCTGATCACCGGGCGTCCCTTGAGGGGTAAGCTCAGCAAGTTTCAAATCAAACAACTGCTGCCCTACCGGACGTCTAAAGTCCAATGTGTAATCTCCAAAACGATTGATATGACGGGTTCGGTACGGCGATAGCGCTTTCAGGACATCTTCGGTGATGGCGATTCCTTCCGCTGCCATATCGCGCAATACCCGGCTGAGAGCTTCGACGTTGTGCAAGATCAGCATATTCGCCACCAGGTGGTTGTACTTCACCACCTTTTGCTGCTCATGCCGGAGGTTGGCCGCAATGATGCCCTCGCCACCAAAAAAACTCCATTTTGCAAACCCGTTAAACTGCTCGTTCTTGTTGGTTGCGGCGTGAATGGTCTGACGTAATTCCACATTGTCGATGTAGTTCAACAGGAAACCGGTCCGCACGACCTTCCCCAGCTCCCGGAAGGCGAAATACAGTTTGTTCTTGCGGCTGTAGGTTCCCAGCCGCCTCAGGATCGTTGATGCCGTAATTTTACCAAGCTTGATGGACACGGCCACACGCAACATATCCGGGAGGTGTCGTTCAATCCGCGCCCAGTCTATATGACCGTTGAACAGCTCTTCGATATGCGCGTAACGGAACCGCCTGTCGGGCCGGTAGAAGTTCAGATCCTTGATATTCCGGATACGCGGCATCAGCTTGATCCCCAGTAGATACGCGAGCCCGAAAACGGGATAGCTCTGGGCCTGCGTATCACCGTGCAAGGTATCTGGCTGGATATCGCTCCGATTCTCAAGCAGTCCGTCGAGGATGTACACCGCCTCGTGAACGCCGCAGGGGATGAAATGACTGAACAATGCGATATAAGTGTCCGAGACGTGGTAGTAACCGATGCCGCCGTAACCGCCATAGCGGATGTGGTACTCGCTGAGCAGGTTTTGCTCGTAGAGGTTCCACTTGGTGCCGTCAGCGGCAGCCCGACGGCCTGTGCCCCAGTATCCGGGCAGTTCGTATTTCTTGTACGCGTTGATGACCTTGACGATAGCGCGATCTAGCCTGTCTTCAGTGACGTGGTTAAGGTTGAGCCAGGCTATCTGGCGACGGTTCAGTTGCTTGATGGAGTCGGCGGTCTGGGAGGGTCCCAGATTGCAGCCGTAGCAGAAAAGCGTAGCGATAAACCGCAACCGGGGGTTTTCCACGCGCCCCTCATAGCCTGATAATGGCCCGAATTCCCGATGTAATCCAAGCCAGCGCTCCGCATCGACCAGAACGTCGACGATGCTGCGGGTGCCAAGCCGCCGTGTGATGTCGTCATCGAGGGCCTGCCAGTTTGTTGGCAGCCCCTGTTTCTGACTGCGTTTGATTACGATGCGACCGTCTTCGATCACGGCGTGTGTGTTGTCCGGGAAGGCTGCGTCCACTGAGCGGCTCACCTGAGTCAATTGATCCTTGAGATGGCGACTGAGAGCCTTCGGTTCGATGGGAAGCTCCACTTCCAGCCCGTACTGATCAATTTCCTGCTCATAATCCGACCAACTCACCAGTTGATCGCGATGGTCATCGAAGCGATCCCCGTGAACAACCGCCAGATCCGCTGACTTCAGTTCCTGTTTCACCAGATTCAAAACGGCCAACTCAAAATATTTACGGTGAACCGTCACACTGTCCGGCCGGATGAAAATCAGACGGCGCCATTTTTCGAGCGTCCACTTGGTCTGCTG
Organism: Marinobacter sp. G11; assembly: GCF_021282325.1. Classification (NCBI taxonomy): domain Bacteria; kingdom Pseudomonadati; phylum Pseudomonadota; class Gammaproteobacteria; order Pseudomonadales; family Marinobacteraceae; genus Marinobacter; species Marinobacter sp. G11. The sequence continues at coordinate 58,739 of NZ_JAJSPB010000023.1, read as the reverse complement.
GATGCTTTCGACCAGAGCCGGCGCATGGACCCGCAAATCCAGCGTCTCGGCTTTCAATGAACGGGTCTTTCGGAGTAACTCGATCAGTTGCATCGACAGCATGTCGCTGGAGGTGCTTTGAAACGTCAGTATTTCCAGGCAGTTGTACAGAAGGCTGCGTTTGGTTCGAAACGGTCGCAACATGAAAGGCAGGTAGTTATTGCCGGCGTAGGCCAGATGCTCCTCACATTCGTCCAGCCACTCCTGGCGCTTGTCTCCGATAACGGCCTGAAGCGATTGCCACGGGTTTGGCTCGGCCTCCATGGCAGTCAACACGTCTTTAAAGCAGGACACCAGTCGATCGGTGCGCTGGGTCTGCTCCATTTGATAGGTAAGGAGATTTTGCTGAGCGGTGGTTTCCAGTTGCCTCATCAGCTTGATCATAAGCTCTGCGGTATCATCCAGCGCCTGGGCATACTGTTGCCGGATCAGGACCACCGCCAGGGCATAGCGTTTACGCGCAGGGATTCGAGCCATTTTGGCCACATCCAGCGCTCGTGCTTCGTGGGCGAACTGTCGCCGCTTGGTCACGGGAATTGATTTGACGCCCGGCAATTGCTCGACGATACCCTTCAGCCACTTGAGGTGTTGCAGATAGGACCGGATTTCTTTATTCGTCGGCTTTCGGATTTCTCGCTTCAGTCGTTGCCAGCCGCTGATCTCGATCCCCGGTGGCGATACCAGCAAGTCATTGACCAGTGCCTTTGTTTCGTCGTTGAGTTCGCTGACGATGGACCGGTAACAGCGGTCATTGACGGTGGCCCGGGCATCCTTGGCGAGCCTCAATAACACCGTAAAGCCGGGAATTTCGAAACGGTGACGCACCAACTCTTCCAGAAGGATATTGATGATATCGGTCAGCACTTCGCGGGACTCGGCGGCTTTCGTTGCTTGGCTCGATAGCCAAGCATGAGCCGCCTCGTCCAGCGTCCGGCTGCCTACATAAGTTCGAATCCACGGGATATGGCGTTTACGGGTGGCAGAACGATCATACTGTTGTCGTTGGGCTTTGGTCGGCTGTTTGTCGAGACCAAGGCACTGCGCAATGTGACGACGCAAATCGCCAGGCAAATCGACCGACGAGGAAAAGAACCCCTGTTTCTGATACGCCTTCAGGTGAAGCAGTAAAAAGAAGCGCTCCAGGATCGGCCGGGTGCGCCGACGAGCCCAGCGCTGTTCGCCGGACGTGGGCGTGTATACTGCATCAAGTTCCTGTTGCGGGATATCCGACCGAAACCGTGGATAGGCTGTTTCCTGAATAGCACTCATAACCGGCTCAATCCCATGCTTGCCCGGTGGCCGGGTCCTTGATCCGTGTCTCCACCCAGCAGGCTTTATCGGACGCAATGCGGTGTATCTCATCGATCAAGTCGTCCATCATTTCGTCCAGCTGCTCATCCGACGTTGCAGGCACCTCAATGCGGTAGTCCCCATTGTTCTGCTGTTCCATCTCGAACGGTTTCAGGCAGTGGGCTTCGATTACCGTGCGGGCCTGATGGTGTTTCCGGCTGCGAGGACGTTGCGGCTCCAGGGTGAGCTGAACGGTTAATGCCCGGTAACTTGGCTCGGATACGCTCGCCAGGCGTGGCTGACCGACAGACGACGCCACTTCGGTTGGGATTTGCATCAGGGCAAGCTCGAACGGCGATTTAGCTTCAATGTATCGCAAGGCGGTCTGGGTATCCCGCCAACCGACGTACTCCATCAGCGCTTTGAGTTCCCAGCCGGAAGCACTGGCCCAGGTGGCAAAACCGCGTCGCAGCGAGTGGCTGCTGAACGCTTCCACAGCGTCAATGTCTGCGTCGGCCAGAAGCTGGCGCAGCAGCGGCACGATGCTGTTCGGGTGCAATGAAGTATTGGAAATATTTCCCCAGCGATCAATCGCCCTGAATAGCGCACCGCTGGGCTGGTTCAAAAAGTCCAGCCAATCCTGACAGGCCTCCACGGGACAGCACTGCCTCAGAGCTGGCACCTTGTACAGGCGACCTTCGGCCTGACGATCCCCCTTGCTCCTCCGCAAGTACAAGGACATACCGGCAGCGGGGGCCAGCGTGACATCGTCAATGGTTAATCGACAGAGTTCGTCACTGCGAAAGGCTCGCCAGAATCCGAGCAAGACCATGGCCCGGTTGCGTAACCAGACCCCGAGGCGCCTTGAATCCTGCTGACGCGCCTGCGCGATCTTTCCGGCCAGCCACTGATCCAGTTGCTGTAGCTGGGTGATGGCCAGTGGCTTGGCTTGTTTTTGCCGGTACGGATGCTCTTCGCGTATGCCCTTGAGAACCGTGCGTACTAAAGGAGCTTTTGTTGGGTCTGGAAACCCCTGGTCCCGGTGCCAGCGTGCCAGTGCCGCCAGGCGCTGCTTCAGGGTGGCGGCAGAAAGCCTCTCGGCATGATCGGCGAGATAGCGAGCAACGCTGTCGGCGGTTGCGGGCAGAAACCCGCCCCAGGTCACCTCAAAATGCTCGACTGCGGATCGGTAGCTCCGTCGGGTATTGTCGCGGGTAGCAGCCTGAACGTACCGATCAACCGTCATTGGGCGCACCGACGTCGTCCGATTTCGGCAATGCTCTTGTCGCTTCCCTTATCCAACGTTCGGCTGCTTCGCACACGTGTTGATCGAGTGGTTCGGCTTGTTTGTGCATTTTTGATCTCCTGGTGCGGCCTTGGTCCGGGGCGGCAAATCGAGTCATATCGTACCGAGCATCGGTCAGTATAGCCGTCGAAATGAGCATCACAATGGATAACTCTGGATTATCACATGTCTGTAAAGCTGTACTTTCCAACGATCTTTCTGGTGTATATAGTACGTATTTACATAATACGTAACACAGTACGAAATAAACATGAGGACACGATCATGGCCCGAGGCGGCATCACCCAACCCCTGGTCGAGGACGCCCGTAAACGTCTTCTGGCTCGCAATGTTTACCCCTCCATCGACGCCATACGAGCCGAGCTGGGCAACACCGGCTCAAAGACCACCATCAGCAACCACCTGAAAGCGATCGAGGCGCGTGAAAGCGCTCGTCTGGACGATGAAGCGCTTCTGAGCAGCCACGTTACCGACTTGGTAGGCCAACTGGCTCGGCAATTACGTCAGGACGCACAGGAGACCATCGAGCAGGCCGAACAGCGCCAACAGGCCGAGGTGGCCGGCCTGCAGGAAGCTTTAACAGCACAGACCGCTGAAACCAGGCAACACCAGGCGCAAAATGCAGTGTTGGCTCAGGCGCGGGATGATTTACAGGCGGAGGTCCTTGGGTTACGTGAGGCGCTCTCGAAACTCGAAGGCGATAACCGCGCACAGGCCCAGCGCATTGAAAGTTTGACTGAGCAGGTTCAGGGCAAGCAACGCCAGGTGAATTCACTCGAAGAAAAGCACAACCATGCCCGGCAGGCGCTGGAGCATTATCGCGGTTCCGTGAAAGAGCAGCGCGAGCAGGATCAGCGGCGGCATGAGCAGCAGGTCCAGCAAGTCCAGGAAGAGCAACGCCACTTGCAACAAGCCCTAGTCGTGAAACGCGACGAGCAGACCCAGGCCACCCGGGAGATCAGCCGGCTGTTCACAGAGGTGACTGAAGTTCGAAAGCAGTCGGATGGGTTGACCCAGCAACTGGGCGAGCGGGAGCGCGAAAATCGTCGTCTGGCCGACAAAACAGTGCGGCTAGAGCAGCAAGTCGTGGCGTTACGCCAACGAAAGGCTGCCTTTGAAAAGCAGCAGCGCGTGAACGACCAACTGAAAGCGAAGGTGCAGCAGCTTGAAACCGAGCTGAGCGTGAAGAGTGAGCTGTTGGATCGCTTGAGCGCTGGCAACAATTCCCACGAGGTGAACAGAGTTTCTTGAAATTCCTCCAGACTATGTTTTAAAGCCTACTGCAAGGCTATTGTCGCTCAAGTCTCAGATGTTTTTCATTGGGGGAGCCCGAGTGGTTTGGATGACGGGTTTAGGGCGACGTGTTGTCCGATCTTTTGTTGTCCATCATGCCTAGCTGTAAAAATAAAAGTCGTTTTTTTTCCTCTGTTTCACGGCATACATGGCCACGTCTGCCCGCTCTACCAGCGTTTCCGCCCCCGCCCGTCTTCAGGGTACATTGCAATCCCGATGCTGGTTCCGATAGAGACACGAAGATCGGTGCCCTCAAACTGAAAAGGGGTTTCGAGCGAGTTCAGAAGTTTGCGTGCGACCGTTGCGGCGTCCTTTTTTTCGTCAAGCGAGGGCAACAGGACGGTAAATTCATCGCCACCATAGCGGGCAAGGGTATTTTTGATACCTGAAAGTTTGTGGAGATTGATGCCTTCGGCAGGTCAATCCAGCCTTTCCACTCTCCAATAAAACATCCCCGATTTTTTCCCGAGGATGGTTGCCGATATATGCGTGTCACTGGGCTTGTCCGCAAGCCCGTAGCACACATGCAAAGGCAGAAGGTGTTCTTCCCGGGGGTGGCAGAAGCGGGCGTGGGGCGCTCGCTCCCAGTGAGCCAGGCGCTCACCACGTTCCGATTCCTGCAGGGCGGTATCACCACACGTCTCTTCCAGCCAGTCCTCGAAAGCCTGATTACGAGCCCGAATCTCCGGCGTATCTGTCGCGAAAAACGCCCGCATGTTATGGAACGAGAACCCAGAGCCGATCACGAGCAGGTTGGCGTAGTCCAGCCCCTGCAAAGCACGACCAATCGCCAAGTGGGTGCTGGCATCCAGACTGTCTACCAGGGACAGCTGCACGCATGGGATATCCGCATCCGGATACATCAGCTTGAGCGGCACGAACAGGCCGTGATCAAAGCCCCTTCGATCATCAAGTTGCGCTGGGACTCCGGACTGTTCCAACGCCTGGTAAACCTGCCGCGCCAGCCCCGGCTCTCCCAGGCAGGGATACTCGATACTGTAGGCCTCCGGCGGGAAGTCATAGTAATCGTAGATAAGCTGCGGACTGGCCCCCGAGGTGATCATCGGCACTGACTCCTCCCAGTGGGCGCTGATAACCAGTATAGCCGACGGTTTGTGTAGCCTGTTGGCAAGCTCCGTGAGCCGCTCCACCATTTCACGGTGACCGGGATCCCCCAACAGCGGCATTGGCCCGCCGCCATGGGAAATGAACAGCACATCGGTTTCAGTTTTCATGGCGGTTGCTCCTGTGTTCAGAGTTGGCCCGGCCCTGCCGGCACAATACCCGTCGGGTTCAGCGCCTTGCTGGAGTAATATCCGGCCTTGATGCGATCAAGGTTGACCGTACTGCGTGAACGGTCTCAGTATAGGGGGCCTCAACTCCGTCGTCCGTGACAGGCGCCGGATCATCGGGTGCGAACTGATCAAACACGGATAAGTGGTGTTGATCGCGCGCCACCGCCAGTGAGGGCTGGATATTCTTATCCCTGCACGCCTGGACATTGGCTTTGCTGAAGTACCCTGTATCGGCCAGCAGATCCGTAACGGTGCCGAGGGCCGGGCTGCGGTGGTTTAGGGGTTTGAAGTCCAACGGTACGAAAACGTACGCTAAGGCCATTCGTCCAGCTCCGATGGCTGCTTCAACGGCCTGAGCTGTCCATTCAGCACCTGTTCAGCCAGGGTGAACGAGTAGTGACCCAGCATATTCACATGCTTGTGGCTGAGTGGCGACAATCTGGCTTCGTCCTCTTCTTTCGCGTTCTCGCCCTCGCCCTGTTGTCTCAGGTGATCCAGGGCGGCCTGCATGTATATCGTATTCCACAGTACCAGGCGTTGGTCACCAAGCCCAATGCACCAAGTTGGTCTTCCTGACCCTCCCGGTACCGTTTCCGGATTTCGCCACGTTGGCCGTGGCAGATGGCCCGTGCGACCGCGTGACGGCTTTCCCTGCGATTCAACTGGGTCAGAATCCGACGGCGGTAATCTTCATCATCCACGTAGTTCAGCAGGTAAAGGGTCTTATTGATCCGGCCCGCATCAATGATGGCTTGTGCCAGACTGGAAGGCCGATCACTTTTCAGTAGCGAGCGGACCAGCTCGGAGGCCTGCACGGTCCCCAGTTTGAGCGAACCGGCAATGTGCATCATGTCATCCCAGTGCTGTTCGATCTTGTATTGACGCAACTGCGGGCCAGCTCATCAAAGAGTTCGACAACATGGGTGTGGCTATCCGGTTCCTCGACGATGGGATCAGCACCGAGGGGACCATGGGCAAGATGGTAGTCACCATCCTGTCGGCCGTGGCCCAGGCCGAGCGTCAGCGCATACTGGAACGCACCAACGAGGACCGCCTGGAGGCCAAGGCCAAGGGGGTCAAGTTTGGCCGTAAACCCACGGTGGACAAGGATAAAGTCCGTGCCCTGCACAGCCAGGGAGTGGGGGCTACGGAGATCGCCAGGAGGTTAAAGATAGGCCGGTCAACAGTCTATAAAATACTGGCATCTGACCAAACGCGGTGATTTTGCTAATGTCCACAGCTTGACTGTATCGCATTTGAGATACAAAATAGAGTCACGTATGACAAACGGAGAATTCATCATGGCTCACACTTCAATGCTGCACGTTCGTGTGGACGACGAGCTGAAGGCTGATGCAGCGGAAAAGCTCGCCAGCTTCGGCTTGACGGTATCAGATGCCGTCCGCATCCTTCTAACCCGCGTAACCAAAGAGGGCGGATTGCCCGTTGGGTTAACGGCTGATCCGGAAGCCCATGACGCCTGGTTCCGCGATAAAGTGAAAGAGGCCCTGGCTGATGCCCGACCTACCGTTCCTCATCAACAGGTAATGGATGAGGCACAAGCGTTGATCGACAGAAAGCGTCGCCGTGCCTGAACTGGAATGGCTGGAACTGGCTCGTACCGATCTGCTAGGGATTGTCGATTACATCTCTGATGACAATCCCGATGCAGCACAGCGCGTAAAAGATGATATCGAGATGAAAGCTGAAAAGCTGCCGGAGTTCCCCACAATAGGCCGCCCTGGTCGGGTTGAAGGGACCCGGGAACTCGTCGCCTGGTCGAACTATATCCTCGTGTACCAGGAGGATGCCTTGACGGTACGAATACTGCGCGTGTTACATGCTGCGCAGCAGTGGCCGCCAACCGATTAACACCTGAATCAAGGGCTTTCTCCTCAGCCTAGCCGGCGAAGACCTTGATGAAGACCCTGCGACATATTCCTTGACAACTACCGGTCCGCAACGGCCACCAGCAGGCTGCATGGCGCGTGGGCGAGCAGCGAAGCGCCGACGGAGCCGTGCCACCACCGGGCCATCGCGCTCTGTTCACGGTGACCGACCACGACCAGATCCGCGCCGACCTCGTGCGCCATTCGGCCGATCTCCTCGGCGGGGTTGCCCGCAGCGAGGCGCGTGTCGACGGAAAGCCCCGCCCGCCGCAGCGCTTCCGCGCCCTCCGTCAGCACGCGGCGCACTTCCTGATATTCTCGCTCCGGCAGGTCTGAGGGTGCCGCCGCTTCAGCGAGCGCGACACCCAGTTCATGGGTGACGACGGCGAGGAGATAGACACGAGCCTGGCAAAGCGAAGCCAGCTCGGCCCCCTGGTCCAGCGCCTCACGGCCTTGCCGGCTGCCGTCATAGGCTAGGAGGATCGTCCTGTACATCGTGGTGCTCCTTTCTGTGATCGGGATGGAACGCCTTTCCCGGTCCTCTGCTCTAGACAGTGCTGCCTTCGGGGCTACATCCCTCGCCATTTGATACTTAGCTATCTATTGATTATAGTACAGCTACATAATGATGCAGGCAATGAGATGACGAAGCCACTTCACGATCAGGAACAATTCGGCCTTCGCCTCGGGCTGGTCGCCCGGCTGTGGCGCGCCGAAATCGACCGGCGGCTGGCCACCTTTGGCCTCACCGAGTCCCGCTGGTTGACCCTGTTACATCTCTCTCGCCTGCCCCAGGCGGCAACCCAGCGTGAATTGGCCGAGGCGGTCGGGGTGCGGGGGCCGACCCTGGTACGCGCGCTGGACCGGCTGGAAGCGGAGGGGCTGATCGAACGCCGCACGGAAGCCGCCGACCGGCGCACCAAATCGGTTCACCTGCGTGCGGAGGCTGCCCCTGTTCTGGAACGGATCGAAGCTACCACAGCGGCGGTGCGGGCGGAAATCTTATCCGACCTGTCCCATGCCGAGGTGGCGACCTGTCTGAAGGTCTTCGAGAAGATCGCCGACAAGCTGGGCGGCACCCCAAGGGCGATGCAGCCTGTGGACAAAAACTGATGAGAGCTAGAGCGTGAACCAGCATATGACCCACCGGGAACACCAGGACGACGATCAGGAAACCGATCTACGCACCGCCCCCGACAAGAAGAGGGAGGCTGAGTCAGAGACGGCTTTACCTCCTGCCCGCCCTCGGCCATGGCGATGGTATGGCGCGATCCTGGCGACGCTGATCGTTCTCGGAGGTGGCGGCTGGTGGCTGTATCAGCAGCTCACCCATGTCGTTGTGACGGATGCCCGTGTCGCCGCCGACATTGTTGCCATGAGCAGCCGGGTTCCCGGTTGGGTGACGGTACTTGAAGTGACCGATGGCGATGCCGCGCAGAGAGGCAGGGTTTTGATCCGGATCGACGACCGGGAAAGCCGTCTCCGTGTCGAGGCGCTTGACGCGCAACTCGCCGGGATTGCCCGCCGCCGCGAGGAGATCGAAGCGCGCATCGCACTCACCGACCGTCAGACACAGAGCCGCATTACCGCCAAACAGGCAGCGGTGAGGGCGGCAGAGGCCAGGTTGGCAGCAGCGGCAGCGCAACTCGATCTTGCCAGACAGGAGAATGACCGGGCGGAGAAGCTGGCGCCGAGCGGTGCCATCAACCGTGCGCGCCTGGACCAGACGCGGGCGGCGCTGGAGACGGCAAAGCAGCAGACATTGAGCGCCCAGGCGGACCTGGAAAATGCCCGCGCCGCCCTGGCCGAGGCTGAAGCCGCGCGCGGGGAACTCACGGTGCTGCGCACCCAGCTCGCCGAACTCGGCCCGGAGGAGCAGCGGCTACGTGCACAAAAAGCCCAGGCCGAACTCGACCTGGAAGATCGCACCATCGTCATGCCATTCGACGGCGTGGTGGACCGGGTATTTGTGGACAAGGGCGAATATGTCACCCCCGGCCAACGCCTGCTGATGGTGCATGATCCCGAGCGGGTGCGTGTCGAAGCGAACGTCAAGGAGACCGACATCCGCTTCTTCCGGCCGGGAAAGAGCGTGATGATCACTGTCGATGCCCTGCCGGGGCGGCGCTTTGAGGGCAGGGTCACGCGCGTCGGGCAGTCCGCCACCAGCGAGTTCGCCCTGCTGCCCAACCCCAACCCGAGCGGCAATTTCACCAAGATCACCCAGCGCCTGCCAGTGCGCATCGCGGTGCAGCAGGACGGCGGCGAACTCAAGCCGGGTATGATGGTGGAGCTGGAGGCGAGAGCCGATGACTAGCGCGCCCCGGCCGGACAGTATCGAGGGGCTATTCGCCCGTTTCGGCCCGTCCTATCGCTGGCTGGTCACAGCGACGGTCATGATGGGCACGATCGCCACTATCCTGACCGCCACCATCGTCAATGTAGCCCTGCCGGATATCATGGGCGCTTTCGGCATGGGCCAGGACAAGGCGCAACTTCTCTCCACCGGCTTCCTCGCCGCGATGACCGGGACCATGCTGCTCAATGCCTGGATGGTCGATACCCTCGGCCAGCGCGCGACCTTTATGTTGGCGATAACCATCTTTATCGCCGCCTCCATCATGGGTGGGCTCGCCCCCGCCGAGGGCGTGCTGATCCTGGCCCGTGTTTTACAAGGCGGCGCGGCCGGCATCCTCCAGCCGCTCGCCATGCAGACGATCTTCCAGGTCTTTCCGCCGGAGAAACGCGGGTCGGCCATGGGAATTTACGGCATCGGCGTGGTGCTGGCCCCGGCGCTTGGCCCGACGCTTGGCGGCATCATGGTCGACAGCTTCAGCTGGCGCTATGTCTTCTTCATGGCCGTGCCCTTCTGCTTCATCGGCCTGTTTATGGCCGCGATCTTGATGCCGGGGCGCGCAACCTCCGGTCCGCCGCGCAAATTCGACTGGATCGGCTTTGGACTGATGACGGTGTTTCTCGTGACCCTGCTCAACGGGTTGTCGAACGGGCAGCGTGACGGCTGGATCTCCGACCCCATCCTGCGCGACTTCGCCATCGCCCTGGTCGCGGGCATCGGCTTCATCGTCTGGGAGCTGCGCACGTCCGCACCCATGCTCAATCTCAAGCTCTTCACGAACCGGGTCTATGCGGGCGCCTCCGTCGTGGCCTTCATTTTCGGAGCAGGCATCTTCGGTTCGACCTTCCTGATCCCGCTGTTCGTCCAGACGATCCAGGGCTACACGCCGACCCGCTCGGGCCTGCTGCTAATGCCGGCGGGGCTGATTCTGGCCCTGGTCTTCCCCATCGCGGGGCGGCTGACTGACAGGACACCCGCCTATGCCACGGTCATGTTTGGGCTTGTGATTTTCGCGTTGTCATCGTTTCTTATGAGCAACGTGGATACCAATACCTCGTTCTGGCTGTTCGCCTGGTGGATCATGCTGGGGCGTATCGGCCTTGGTTTCATCATGCCGAGCCTGAACGCCGGCGCCCTCAAGGCGCTCCCCATGACGCTACTCAGTCAGGGCTCCGGCGCCATCAACTTCGTGCGCCAACTCGGCGGGGCGTTTGGTGTCAACCTGCTCTCCATCGCTCTGGAGCGGCGATCTCAGCTCTACGTAGACAGCTTCACGGCGGCACAGCATGCAGGCAACAGTGCAACGACCGCTATGCTGCACGAAGTAACCGGCTTGTTTGCACAGGCTGGCGTGCCGGAGGCGATACGCCAGGCCGGGGCGATGAACTATCTTGGCCGCGTGATCTACAGCCAGGGCAACATGCTGGGGTACCGGGACAGCTTCTTTATCGTCGGCGCGATCTTCCTGGCCGCCCTTGTTCCGGCGCTGATGATGCGCCGGAGGTCCACGCCTCCGGCGCTGCCGGCCAGCGAGGCCATGCGTCACCCGCCATCGTCGCAGAACGCGATTCAGCAGAGTCGGTGACGCACGTGTCAAGGGGCCACCTCACGAAACGGAAAATAGCGTACGTTAAGCCTCTCGCGGCGTGCGGAGCGGGCCACACCGGGCAATGACAGCCGGGAAGCGCTAGAGGGGTATGACCAGTGGCAGGAGGAAAGGGCCACTTGAAATATATAGATGCCTAATGTTTATACTATAAAGTTGTTTCACCCGATTCTGACCAACCAACCATGAGATACGCCCATGAAAATCGTTAAAGTTCAGGACATCATTGGTACCGAGCGTGAAGTCAGCGACAAGCAGTGGACCAGCCGCCGCCTGCTGCTCAAGAAGGACGGAATGGGATTTTCCTTCCACGAAACCATCATCAAGGCAGGCTCCGAGCACACTTTCTGGTACAAGCACCACCTGGAAGCCGTTTACTGCGTTGCCGGTAACGGGCGCATCAAGGACCTCGCCACGGGTGAAGTTCACGAGATTACCGACGGTACCCTCTACGCCCTGGACAACCACGACAAGCACACCCTGTACGGTGGCACCGAGGACATGCGCCTGATCTGCGCCTTCAACCCGCCGGTGACCGGCCAGGAAGTTCATGACGAGGACGGCGCCTACCTGCCGGACAGCAGCGATAACTGATCCGCCCTAATAGAGGGCGACTGATCTGACCGCTGGCACACCGCCAGCGCGACTGCTGGCGGTAGCGCTGTTGCTTTGGCTGGTACGTCCATGCCGGAGAATCCCGATTATGCCTGGACACCTTTATTGATCACACCGTCCATAGCGATCTGCCAGACCAAATCACCAATGGCGTCGAGTGACTGGGCCCCGTTCGGGTCGAACCACGTTGCAACCCAGTTAAGCGCCCCAAGGCCGATCAGGCGAAGCAAACGGCCGTCAACATTCTTCCGGACCACGCCCTGCGCAATCATTGTTTCGAGGATACCGGCCCACAGGGACTCGTACTGGTCACGCAGTTCGATGATTTCCTTACTAGCCTCCGGGCCCAGCGCCCGCCATTCAAACAACAGCACGTAAACCGCATCCGAATCTAACAACAGGGCTCGCAGATGTGCGTTGATACAAAGACGCAAACGCTCAACCGGGTCGTCCGAGCTGGCGTAAGCCGACTCGACCTCTGCGGTAACCAGGTCGACTCCCCGGCGCATCAGCTCGACAAGCAGCGCTTCGGCAATCTACTTGAGCGACGTCCTTTCAAAACCTTTCTCACGAAAAAGCCTGGCTGCGTTAAAGACGATCTGTGGCGTCAAGAGGGCCAATGTTCCGAAAAAACAGTTTAAGTAAGCTTTTTTGCTGAACAGCATCTGACCGCCTCAACAAGCGCTGTATAGATGTACTGACAACAATAACGAGAAAACGGAGCATATTAATGCCTAAGACTCCCCTTTTTACTAAGGGCCCTACCTCTTGCCTTGCAATCGCAATTCTGTCCGCTGGGGGTTCTTTTCCCACTCAGGCCAGCATGGGCAACATCGGCACCACCTACGGGGTAATGGCAGCCGACGTGGCTACAGCGCAATCCCTGTCTATGTTCAACGATCAGGTGTCTGCCACTTACTATAACCCGGCTTATCTGACAAAAGATCCCCGGGGAGAGCTGACCCTAGGCCTGCTTCATGCAGAACAGGAACTGAGAGCGGATGGCCCCCTGCGGGATGGCGACGTACTCGCCGACTCACCGAGTCAGCATGTGCTCATCGGCATGAAAACAAATCTTTCTTCCTTGACCCGTTTTAAGCACCCCATTTACTTTGGCTTCATCGCGGGAGTAGAGAAGTATGGCAAGGAACTGCTGGCCTTCAGTTCAAACACATCAGAAAGCGGCCAGTTCATGGAGTATGGCAGGGAACCCCTGTTCCTCAATATCGGTGGTGCCACCAACATCTGGCGAGGTATTGACGCCGGAATCTCGGCAAGAGTCACCCTCGAAGCCACAGCCAAGCTGGATACGTTATCGAACCTGGCCGGTGAGACACGACGTGAGCGCCTGTCAGTCAATGCCGAACCCTCTGTAAAGTCGATTCTCAGTACCTCCATCGACTGGGGCAAAACTTTCTGCCCTGAAAGCGGCTGTTGGTTGAGCGGCTGGGAAACGGCCCTTGCTTACCGGGCAGAATCATCGGCTTCCACCAGTATCGACGCAAACGTCATTGTCGACCAGACGATTCCCGATCCGGGGCTTGCGCTTGCGGTTACCACGATAGACTCCTTTCAGCCGGAAATCTGGGTCGTCGGCACCCAGTATAAAGGTGACGGCTGGCGTATTGGCGGCAGTGTAGAACAACAGAACTGGTCAGGCCTGGAAGATAAATTTACCAGCGACACCATCAAGGATCAGAACAGCCTTTCCCCCGCTGCCCGCATGCAGTTTGACGACACCCTGGTTCCCCGCCTCGGTGGTGAATACATGCTGAACGATAATTTTGCCTTCCGTGCCGGCGTCGCCTATGAAGAATCCCCTCTGAAAACCACCCGAAACCCGGAAATCAACTACCTGGACACAGACAAGATTTCTTTCGGGCTTGGCTTAAGTGCCACCTACAACCGCACCCGTCTTCTGGCCTACCCCGTTCGCGTGGACTTCGCTTACCAGTACCAGATGCTGCAAGAGCGTGACTTCACCATTGTCGACTTCAATGGCAACGAAGAAGACGTTACTGCAGACGGCGATATTCACGTGTTCAGCGGTTCGGTCACGCTGAAATTCTGAAGAGGTGCGGCATGAAAAAAACTACTATTGCATTGATTGTCACCACAGCGCTCGCAGGCTGCGGGGGTAGCGGCGACAAGCAGACCGTTACCCGGGCTCCGACTCCCGGATCGCTGACATTTACCTATCCCGCTGACAGTACGCCCTCCGGCGGCGAACAGCCCGGTGTCACGTCCACCGTTCCCACAACAGCACCTGTCTTCCTGCGTTTCAACAAGTCCATCGACACACCGCTGACAGACATTCCCGATGCTCTGAGCCTCAAGGATGCCACCGGGAACGAGGTTACCCTCACCGACGTGATGTTCACTGATGAAGACAAGACGGGGCTTGCGGCAAAACCGGACAAGGCGCTTGCGCCGGGAACCAGCTACACCCTGACCGCAGAGGGACTTCAGGTTGGCGGCGCACCAGTGTCCCTGACCGCGGACGGAATCAAATTCAAGACAGCACCGGCAACATCCGGCCCCCTTCTGAGCCAGACCGAAGGTACCGGATTTGAACTGGCGCGAACCATTCCGGACGGAGGGAACGACTACCCCGTCACGGACTTTACGACATTCCGGCTTCAGTTTACCGAGCCCGTCGACCCGCAATCGGTGGTATACGGCCAGACCATTCGCCTGACGGACCAGGCCGGTGAACCGGTGAATGCCGAAGTATACGTCAAGGACCACCGGGTTACGGTGGATCCGGAAGGCTACCTGGATCCGGCCCGAACCTATAACCTGACCGTGACCAGCGGCATAAAAAGCGCTCTGCTGGGTGATGCCCTGTCCGAAGATCACACGCTGACCTTCAACCCGACCGACTCCCGCTCTCCGACTGGCAAGCGCCAGATCATGGCTCAGGTAGCTGAAAGCATACAGGGCCAATTGCCACTGACCGGTGCCGATTACAACTCGGTAAACCTGAGCTCCCTTCTTCTGGGCGAAGAAAACCCGACCAGTGTCGCCGGCACTGTGTTCGCGGAGCTGGGTTTTATCCCCAAATTTGAAGCGGCCGGCCAGAGCATTCCCCTGAGGATCGACCGGGGCACCTTGCTGACCGGGAGTTCCGTAGTGGTCAAGGTCGCCGGCGCCGTGCCGGCCGGGTTCGAATCCGAAGCCGTCGAGGTTCGCTTTCTCTCGGACGCCAATGGTTTCCTGATGCCCAATCCCTATACCGATGCAGTGGATGCACCCCGGGTGCTCGAGCTCTACATCGATATGGCCCTGAATACCGGGAACACCATTGCCAACGGTGCCCTTGGCCAACAGCTCATGCACGTGCAGCTGGTGGGTACCGCCATCGTCGAGGACGGCAAGCTGAGTATCGAAGCCGTTGGCGTTATCGAACCGGACGTGATGGGCATTGACACGGCCTCAGGCCTGATCTCCTTCAAGCTGAACGGCTTCCGCAACGTCGAAGACGCCCCGGTACAGGCCGACTTTGCGGATACCGAAGCTCCGACGATCAAGAGCTGGGTGCCTGGCGCCGACAATCAGGACAAGCTTCGCCCGGGCGATAATCTGGTGGTCTACTTCAACGAACCGCTGCTCCCCTCATCCATCCATTCAGACAACATTCAGTTGGAAAAGGATGAGGTACCGGTTGATGCGAACCTGAAAGCCAATGGCGGCAGTGTTGTCATTGATCCCGTGGAACCATTGGAGCATGGCGCAAACTACGTTCTCAGGCTCAATCCCAATGGTGCCTCGTCGCAAAACGGGTCCGGTTTGCGGGACCTGGCCGGCAACACCTTTGCCAGCCAGGTTGCCCTGCCGTTTAAACTCAGCCCGACCGAACCGGGCACGCCAACGGACCAGTCACCGCTTGCCCTGATAACCCGCCCGGGTTATCCCTGCGCAAAAACGGGTATTGATATCAACGCCGGCAACCAGGGACGTTGTACCGGGGGCAAAGACGATGACGACCTGCTACCCATTGGTCAACTCGAAACCGACAAACCTATCGTCATCCGTTTCTCCCAGAACATGAACCCGGAAACCATCATCCCCGGCGACAGTCTGACCGTTGAAAGGCAAACGGATACTGGCCAATGGGAAGAACTTGGTACCTCCGAATACACCCTCACCACCGAGCCACGGTCCCTGACCATTACGCCCCTGGTTCCATGGGAGACAGGCAGGCTCTATCGCTATACGCTGAATGCCGCCAATGATGACAACTCAGTGATAAAGTCAACTGAGGGGCTGCCACTGCAAACCGTCCTGCTCACCCAGGGCAAATGGGATGCAGCCCACAGAACCGAGGGCGGCACGGCGCTGGTGAACTACTTCACCGGTATCGAGAAAAAGAATGCCACCTACCTGCCGCTGAGAAACCTGCCGGCGGCCGATGCCAATGCGGATCTGGACTATACAAAAGATCTTGAGGCCGGCTCTCAAGCAGGAGAAAGCGTTGCCAACGCGGTAGGCCTGGCATCCAATGGGGTCAGCTCACTGGATCCTCCTCAACAGGATTCTCTTGTTGTTGACGCTAACATTGGATGTGGATTCGCCACAGAGCAAGAAGGAGGAGATGGATCCCCCGACATCTGCCCCGAAGACAAGTTCATTTATCTGACAGCCATGCTCGATACCATCGTAGCAGGACAGCCGGACGACCAGGGCCGGGTACCGGTGGAAATTCTGCCCTCTGTGTTAGCCACCACATCCAGCGATGTGTGGGTCAAAATAGATACTCAACTGCTGGATGCGTTTGCAAGAATTGGGCTTGCAGACACCGGCATTGAGGCCGAAGAACTCATCCCGACCGGCCCGCTCATGATGCGCATGAGGTACCCAAGGGATGCCAGTGGCAATGTCGAACCGCTGAATGGCTTTCTCTATACCAATGATCAGGGTCAGTTTACCTTCGAGCTTAATCTGGACGTATACCTGGATGCCCCTTACCTCAATCCAAGCATTGGGCCGGCCTATCTTGACCATAACCTATACAGCTATCCTCTTGATTCCTTGACGGTAAGAGGGCCGGTGATATTTCTCCAGGATGGCCGTATACAGATCAAACTGGCCAATGTCGAGGCAGTCCCGATTGACGTTGAAGTGCGAGGAGATATTACGCTCACATCGGACAACGTCGATGGCCTCTGCAGCTTGGTTCCTGACCTTTGTAACCCGATCATCGATCTTCTGGGACTGAACGCAGACACCGTCATCCATCTTGAAATCCCGCAAGAGATGCTTTCTCTCACCTATCTCTCACCAACGACACAGCAGTAACCCCAAAAAGCCCTGGCTTACCAGCCAGGGCTTTTTGTTTGCCCGGCGAAGCCGGGCCGCCTGCCAGCGCCGCGAAAAGGTGGCACTCTCTGCCCATACACCCCTGCCCATACACCCCTGCCCATACCCCGGCTCCGCAACCAGCAGAGCACCGGTTACGTCTCACTATAAGAGTCCGCGCAGTCGCGCTTCAGTGACCGCCTGAACCCGGTTGGTTACTCCAAGTTCGCTGAAAATCTTCTTCAGATGCCATTTGACAGCATCCTCGGTCACAAGAAGCCGCTCAGCGATCGCTTTGTTGGTCATTCCATTACTTATGCACTTCAGTATGGAAATCTGCCTGACCGTGATAACGGAGTCGGTATGTCCCGGTACCGGTGCAGCGCTGAGGTCGCCTGCCCGGACTTCCGGGTCCTTTGTAGTGGCTGCTTCAGCGGTGTCCGGCAGGTCATCAAAAAGATTCCGGGCAAGGGGACTCAGGGAAAGCAGCGCTTCTTTTATCCACAGCGGTGTAAAGTGGCAATTCAGATGCTCCGCATGCAGGTTGGCATCAAGCATCATGCGCTTCGCCGGTTTTGAGGAACCGAGGGCAAAGGCTGCCAGGGCCTGGCAATACTGAGCGGCGACCCTGGTTCTGGCATCTGAGATGGCACTGGCAGCCTGAAGCGCCTCTCTGGCATAGTTCCCGGCCACACCAAACTGCTTCCCAAGCCTTAGCCTGTACATTGAGCGCACTAAAGCAATGTGCGCCTGAATGGCCCGGTTTTGATTCGGCGTAAATGTCAGCTCGGATTCATCGGGAAGTATCGGTGGCTCCAATTCCTCGTTGTTCAGGAGAGTGAACTCAGCCAGCTGAACTTTCGTCAGGATATTGAGGCGCGGGAGCTCGCGCTCGCTGGCGGCCAGGCGGGCTTGCTCCAACAGGGCCATGGCTCTGTCCCGGAATCCCTGGTGGTACAGCAAACGGCTGCATGCCTGTGTGCATCCACACAGAATGTCGGTAACGCCATAATTCAAGGCGAAATCAAAGGATGCCTGTGCAGATTCCGGGGAAACCAGGTGATGATCCTGTTCGAGCAGGATTTGTAACTCAAGAACACCAAGCATCTTGCTTAAAAAGCTTTTTGGTACGCCAATCTTTTCTGCGGTTTTATTCGCCTGACGCAACAGGTGCATTGCCCGGACCATGTCGCCTTTGAACAATTCTGTCTGAATTTCCGCCGTTTTAAGCCAGATAAACGCGTAGAATTGATTGGATGACTGATTGACCACAGCCGCCTTGTGCAATAATTCTTCTAACTCTTCAAAGCGGCGGTCGCTGGAGGCAATGAATGCCTGGCATGTAAGGGCCGCGCCTTTACCCACCAGGTTGCGATCGCCAAAGGCGTCAATCCACTTTTCACAGAGCGCCTGACTCTCCGGCAATTCATCGTGTGTGGCTTTACCTATTGCCTTAACCAGTTCCCGCCACCCTTCCTCATCAAGGCTGCCCAGCCCCCTGGAAATCGGATGGCGGGAACTCGCCAGCATTTCCTCTGCCTGCCGCGCTTGCTGGCTGAAATACAGAGTCCAGGCATAGCCTATGCTTAAGGAAGCGATTTTTTTTATCGTGCGGGCCGGCACCTTTTCAAACCATGTGCGAAGCACTTCGATTTCACCTTGCCGGAGCGCCACGTCCAGAATAATGCTGTCACTGACCACGCGCGCCCAGCGATGGTCACTGGCTTCCAGGGCGACGTTGATTGAATGGAGGTACTCCCCCCTGCGCCAATGCCAGAAGGCGACGCGTTTCAGTACATACGAACGGCGCTCCCGTTGAGTGGCGCTAAACACACTGCGCAAATACTCTCTCAGCACAGGGTGCATGGTCAGGCGCTTGCCGGAGGAGGCGGTGGGGGCTAAAAGTGCAAATTTTTCGTTAAGAAACGAAATTTCCTGATCAGCCTGTTGCGTTTTATAGACATAGTCATAGCATTCAGCGCTGATCTCCTCGAGCATCGCTGCGTTGCAAACAAACCTTCGCGCATTATCGGGTAGCACGGACAAGAGATTGTCCCTGAAATACGAGCGGGTTTCCGGCCAGGATGCGGGCGGGAGGTCCGGGTTCGGGGTTTGGCACATCAGCCTGACGAGTGCGGGCCATCCGCCGGTGGCTTGTATCATGTTGCCTGCTTCGAGGCCATCTATACCCGTTACCTCACCAAGCTCCTCCAGCTCCTCTTCTGTAAAGGCAAGCTCATCAGCACCATAGGTCACAACACCCGTCATCAGCGACAAACGTGGCAACGCCCCGGTGCTGCCAGGCGCAATAAAAAATTTTACATTGCCCGGTGTTTCGCAGATCAGATCCTCAATCAGATCCCCGTTATCTGCCCCTTCACCGGGCCCGTCAAGGCAAATTCTTATGGTCTTTTTTGCATTGAATAAGGCATCCCGAAGCGCTTCGATGGTGTCGGTGTCGCTTTTCAGCGCTCCCCGGGATTCAGGTCCTTCAAGCTGATATAAAACCAACGCCGCAAACAGGCTGTCAGTGACATCCCGTGCGTCCGGGTACGATCGTCTATTGATATAGACGGCACTCTCGTGTTCCGGATCGCGGATGTTCGCTGCCAGGGCTACCTGTACAGATTTTCCGTAGCCCGGCGGAGCCCGGTACAGAACGACTTTTGCTCCAGGCACCGCGGAAGCACTCAGGCGCTGGCGGTCTGTACAGCCTTGAGTAATGAAACGCTGACGACCCCACATCCGGGCGGACATCTTTCTGCACCAATCTTCCAGGCTATGGCGTGTCATGACAGTCAAGTCTCCTGCTTTGCCACCCCGGAACGCGCCCGCGCCAGGGCATGACGCATATCGACAGATCTCTGACCCAAACCTACCCGTTCGGGTAGTTGTCTGACCTCAGTTTATAGCCAATCCTGTCACTGTGCACAACCGTCCCGCTCATCCTGGTGGTCCGGTGTACGCGATGCAGAACAAAACGTAAAAAGATGATGAATCTGAAAACAATAAGGTGATCCTGATGTCAATGTCAGAAAATGTATTAACAGAGTCTCTTCAGAGGGACCCTGGTGCCGAAAACTATGTGGACAGAAAGCGCCACCTGTGGATCCTTTCTGTGCTGTGGCCAGCAACACCTCTTATAGGCCTTTATCTGGTCGCCCAGACCGGATGGAGCATCTGGTACGGATTGGTGTTGATCCTTTGGTATGGCGCAGTTCCCTTGATTGATGCCATGTTTGGAGAGGATTTTTCCAACCCCCCCGAGTCGGCTGTGCCTCGGCTTGAACAGGATCGTTACTATCGGGTACTGACCTACTTGACGGTTCCTATTCACTATGCCGCCTTGATTGTCAGTGCCTGGTGGGTATCCACGCAACCAATGAGTGTTTTCGAGTTTCTGGCATTGGCCCTTTCCCTGGGAATCGTGAATGGCCTGGCTCTGAACACAGGCCACGAACTTGGCCATAAAAAAGAAACGTTTGACCGTTGGATGGCGAAGCTTGTCCTCGCCGTGGTCGGATATGGTCATTTCTTCATTGAGCACAATAAGGGGCATCACCGTGATGTGGCTACGCCGATGGACCCGGCGACATCCCGCATGGGCGAGTCCATTTACTCATTCTCACTGCGTGAAATTCCCGGTGCTTTCAAGCGGGCATGGGATTTAGAGGAACAGCGCCTCAGTCGTTGTGGAAAAAGTGTCTGGAGCCTGGAGAACGAAGTTCTTCAGCCTATGATTTTGACCGCTGTGCTTTATGCGGGATTGCTGGCGTTTTTTGGCCCGTTAATGCTGATCTTTTTGCCCATTCAAATGGCCTTTGGCTGGTGGCAGCTGACCAGCGCCAACTACATTGAGCATTACGGATTGCTGCGCGAGAAGATGTCGGATGGACGTTATGAGCGTCAACAACCGCACCACTCATGGAACTCAAACCATATTATGTCGAACCTGATTCTGTTTCATTTGCAACGACATTCCGACCATCACGCCCATCCTACAAGGTCCTATCAATCGCTTCGCGACTTCAAAGACCTGCCTTCCTTACCATCGGGATATCCCGGAATGTTCCTGGCCGCAATGTTTCCCTCATGGTTTCGGTCGATAATGGACCACCGGGTGCTGGATTGGGCTAAAGGAGATCTCGATAAGATTCAGATTCAACCCGGCAAGCGTGAATTCTATGTGCGTAAATTTGGTGGGACTGATTCTGAATCAGTCGATACCGCAGCGTCTAAATGATCGGCTAATTAGAACTTATATACGTCGTTTACTTTATTTACGTTGCAGAAAAAGAGCCTCTGACGTGCACCTGAAAGAGGGTGCGCGTCGGGCGCTACCAAAACAAAGACAATAATATCGTTTGAAAGGTGCTTTAAATGGCTAAACATCAATGCCCGGATTGTGGTTATGTATACGACGAAGTGGTTGGTGATCCGCACGAAGGCTTTCCTGCAGGAACGACCTGGGAAAAAATTCCTGAAGACTGGTCCTGTCCAGACTGTGCCGTCAGGGATAAGGTTGACTTCGTTGCGCTTCAAGAAGCGAACTCGGAACTTTCGGTGTCCGCAACCAATATAGCGGTCCGTACTGCCAGCCAAGCTAAGACCGAGGGAGCATCGCAGAAAGCAACGGACGCATCTACTCCTTCAGCTAAAAATAAAACAAAGCCCAAAGCGAAACCGAAGCCTACCTCTTCAAAATCGCCCAAAGACTCGACTCAAAAAGATACCTATCGGAAGTGGGTCTGCATCACTTGCGGCCATATCTACGATGAAGCTCTCGGAGATGAAGCCGAAGGCTTCCCTGCCGGCACTCGTTTTGAAGATATTCCAGACGATTGGTGCTGTCCGGACTGTGGTGCCACAAAAGAGGACTATGTCCTCTATGAAGACTAATAATCCGATTTAAAATAACAACAGTCTCGTTCGGAAAGAGGTGATTTTATAATGCAGATTGCTAGTCTGGCGGAGGTTGGGCTGCCCAATGTGTCAACCAGCGATACGATTGATTCAACGTTCGCGGCCCTAAAGCGGGCACAACTTGCGCGTCGCGGAAGTTTTACCTTAGAGGCTCGAATAGCGCAGCTCGACCAGCTGCGGGATTCAATTAAACGCTACGAATCAAACATCATTGCGGCTTGCGCGGCGGACTTTCGAAAACCCGCTCCAGAAGTCAAATTAACTGAACTCCTGCCGGTGCTTCAGGAAATTCGACACACTAAAAAACACTTGCGTAAATGGATGCGTCCGAAGCGGGTGGCTGCCTCCGTTGGCGTTCTGGGTACGAAATCTTATGTTCGGCCAGAACCAAAGGGGGTGTGCCTGATCATTGCACCGTGGAATTATCCGCTCAATCTCGCGCTGGGACCTCTGGTCTCGGCGTTGGCTGCAGGAAACGGTGCGATCATCAAACCCTCGGAAATGACACCCCATACCTCAAAGGTGATCGCTGATATTGTCGCCGAAACCTTCTCTCCTGACCTGGTTTCCGTGGTTGAGGGGGATGCTGCGGTAGCGCAGAAACTGTTGACCTTGCCCTTCGACCACATATTCTTCACTGGTAGCCCTGCGGTAGGCAAGCTGGTCATGGAGGCTGCTGCCAGGAACCTTTCCTCAGTGACACTGGAGCTGGGCGGGAAATCCCCGACCATCGTAGGCCCGGATGCCAACATAAAGAAGGCTGCCAGATATATTGTCTGGGGGAAGTTTGCCAATAACGGCCAGACCTGCATCGCTCCAGACCACGTTTTTGTACACAGAAGTATCGCAGACCAATTCAATGAAGCACTTAAAAAGCAAATCGGGCGCACCTACGGAAAAACACCGGAAGCTCAAAAATCGACGGCTGACTATTGCCGGATTGTAAATGCCCGTCATTTCCAGCGCGTGTCAAGCCTGATAGAAGATGCCAAAAGCAAAGGCGCAAACGTCTTTGAAGGCGGTATTACAGATGCTGAAGAAAATTTCATTGCGCCGACGTTGATTGCAAATGTATCCAGCGACATGGATATCTCACGTGAGGAGTTATTCGGCCCGATATTACCGGTTATTGAGTTCGATGATATTGATTCGGTTATCAATAAAATAAATGATAACCCCAAGCCGCTGGCGCTTTACGTATTCGACAAAAACAAGTCTTTTGCCAGGAGTATTATCGAACGAACAAGTTCCGGCGCTGTAGGGGTCAACCTTACAGTCGTGCATTTTCTACATCCGGACCTGCCTTTTGGTGGAGTGAATAATTCCGGGATAGGGGCGGCACACGGTGAATACGGTTTCCGCGCTTTTTCGCATGAAAAGGCGTTGATGGAGGATAAGCATTCTCTTATCCACCTTCTTTTTCCTCCCTATACACGCTGGGTCCGGCGGCTCATAGATGCTGCTGTTCGTATTCTGGGCTGAGCATAATCCAATAACAAGAGAGTCACTATGTACGATTACATTATTGTTGGCGCCGGGTCGGCTGGCTGTGTATTGGCTAACCGACTGACTGCCGATCCCTCGAAGCGAGTAGCGTTACTTGAAGCAGGGCCAAAGGATAAGAGCCCGCTCATACATATGCCTGTGGGTATTGCACTTCTTGCCAATAGCAAGCAGGTGAACTGGGCCTTCGAAACCGAGCCTCAGGAACATCTCAAGGGGCGCCGTCTGTTCTGGCCCCGGGGTAAAACTCTTGGCGGCTCCTCCTCCATCAACGCCATGGTCTACATCCGGGGCCACAAAGCCGATTATGAACACTGGGGTCAGGCTGCCGGAACCGACCTTTGGGGATGGGACCGCGCATTAACATTGTTTCGCCGACTGGAAGATAACGAACGTTTCGGACCGGATGCTTACCACGGCAAGGGCGGTGAACTCAGCGTAAGCGATCTGAGATCGGTCAATCCGTTAAGTCGGGATTTTGTTCGCGCCGCTTCCCATGTGGATGTCCCGGTGAACACGGATTTCAATGGCGAAACGCAAGAGGGACTGGGCCTCTACCAGGTGACACAAAAAAATGGTCGGCGCTGGAGTTCGGCGCAGGCGTTTCTGCGTGGCGCAGAGAAACGGCCTAACCTCGATGTGCTAACGGACGCTCGGGTAACCCGGGTGGTAATGGATGGCCAGCGGGCGGTTGGGGTGACACTGAACCAAGGGGGCGAATATCGCCAGCTCAGACTCAATAATGGCGGTGAAGTCATTTTGTCCGGCGGGGCGGTTAATTCACCACAGCTACTTTTGCTTTCCGGAATCGGTGATCGCGAAGAGCTTCGGAAACACGGAATCCCTCTGGTCCATCACCTTCCTGAGGTGGGCAAGAATCTGGTCGATCATTTGGATATTACGCTGATGCACGCGGCGAACTCACGTTTGCCTATTGGTGTTGCCCCCAGCTTCCTGCTTCGGGGAGTGAGCGCACTTTTTTCCTATATTTTTGCGCGACGCGGGTTTCTCACCAGTAATGTAGCCGAGGCAGGAGGCTTTGTTAAATCCAGCCCTTCGTGTGAACGACCGAATGTGCAATTCCATTTTTTGCCAACTTTTTTGAAGGATCATGGGCGAAAAGTGATGACCGGGTATGGCTACACCTTACACATTTGCGATCTGCTGCCCAAAAGCCGGGGTTTTATTGGACTGAAAAGCCCTGATCCATTAGCCGATCCGTTGATTCAGCCCAATTATCTGAGTGACCCCGAAGACATCAAGACAATGATTTCCGCCGTTAAATTCGGGCGACGAGTACTCGCGGCACCGACAATGGCTTTGCATAGTAAGCGAGAAGTCATGCCCGGAAACTCTGTGTCCTCGGACGATCAGATTGCGGACTTTATCCGGGAAAATGCAGAGACTATTTACCACCCCGTTGGCACTTGTCGTATGGGCGCGGATCCGGATTCAGTCGTTGATCCGGAATTAAAAGTCAGAGGGATTGAAGGGCTAAGAGTTGTCGATGCCTCGATAATGCCCAGTTTGGTTGCCGGTAACACCAACGCACCCACCATGATGATTGCCGAAAATGCAGCCGACATCCTCTTGGGAAATGTTTAGGTTCAAACCCGGATTATGCCTTCTACATTGGACCTTAATGACGCCAGATACTCGCGTCAACCAACTACAAAAACGACAGGAGATAAACGTGCTTGGCCAAATGATGAACATGGAGCTCACCGTGAATTCCTTGATCGACCATGCTGCTCGCTACCATGGAGACGCTGAGATTGTGTCGATAGGAACGGATGGAAATCCCAGTCGATCTGACTGGGCAACTGTTTCGGAGCGGTCGCGACAACTTGCGTCAGCGCTTCGAACGGCAGGCTATGTCCAGGGGGATCGGTGCGCGACCATTTGTTGGAATAACGTGGGGCACCTGGAATGTTATCTTGGCATCTCTGGTGGCGGGATGGTGTGTCACACCATTAACCCGCGACTGTTTCCAGAACAACTCGTTTACGTTATCAACAATGCTCAAGACAAAGTCATATTCTTTGACAAAACGTTCCTTACCATTGTTTCAAATATCCGAGACCGACTGGAGACGGTTGAGAAATTTGTATTGATGTCCGAACCGGACGAAGAAATTGCAGCGCAATTTCCAGGCTTGTTGTTTTATGAAGAGTTTCTCCAGCGAGGAACGCCTAACGCGAATTGGCCTGAAATCGCCGAAAACCAGGCCTCAAGCCTCTGCTATACATCGGGCACCACCGGAAATCCCAAAGGGGTGCTCTATTCACACCGCTCCACCGTTCTGCACGCGCTGGTAGCTGCTCAACCCGACGCACTGAATTTATCGGCACGGGACGTGGTGATGCCGGTTGTTCCTATGTTTCACGTAAATGCGTGGGGGGTACCCTACATTACGGCGATGGTTGGAGCCAAACTGGTGTTGCCTGGTCCTGGCCTGGATGGGCAAAGTTTGGTCAAGCTGATCGATTCAGAAAGCGTAACGATTGCGCTGGGTGTGCCTACGATTTGGCAGGGACTTCTCTCGGCTTTGGACGAGCTTGGCTCCTCGGCACAGTCGCTTAAACGGACGGTGATACGGGGTAGCGCTTGTCCGCCCTCAATGATGTCGGAGTTTCGTGGTAAGTATGGCGTAGAAGTTGTCCATGCATGGGGAATGACAGAAACATCACCGATCGGAACCGTCAACGCACTGCTGTCGAAACACAATACTCTTTCGGAGGAAGGAAGAAACAAAATCCGTGAAAGCCAGGGACGGCCTCCCTACGGGGTGCAGCTCAAAATTGTAGGAGAAGACGGTCATCAACTGCCCGAAGATGGCATTGCTCAGGGAAATCTCCGCATCCGTGGTCATTGGGTGGTAGCCGATTACTTCGGTGTTGAACCAAATCAGACTCTTGAGGAAGACGGTTGGTTCGAGACAGGTGATGTTGCTTCGATCAATGATGATGGATTTATGACAATACGTGACCGCTCAAAAGATATTATTAAATCTGGTGGTGAATGGATATCTACAGTCGAATTGGAGGGAATCGCAATGGGCCATTCTGCCATCAATGAAGCTGCCGTAGTGGCGGCCTCCCATGATAAATGGGACGAACGACCGATCCTGTTGGCAGTAAAAATACCCGACGCAAATATTACTGAGGAGGAACTTCTTGCTCATTATCAGGGGAAAGTCGCCAAGTGGCAGATCCCGGATCGCGCGATCTTTGTGGAAGGATTGCCACGCAATGCCACGGGGAAAGTATTAAAAAACAAGCTGCGTTCTGAGTATGGGGAAGTATTAGTCAATAAACCGGCAAGCTAGCATCAATGAGTGGCATTTGTGTTACGAAAAATTGCAGTTTTACCTAAAGCCAATTTGTTTTAATACCAAAAAGGATAATAAAAAAATGAAACCTAAAATAATTAGTAAAGTCTCGTTAGTGGCGTTCCTTTTACTTTCACTTGCTGCGAGCCTGGCCAACGCTCAATCTGAGCCGGTTTACAGTAGAGGCGACTGGGTGGTTGGACTGAATGCCACTAGAGTTTTAACCGATGAAGATTTGCGATCAGCCTCTGCGGGGGGTGCCCCCGTTCCAAATTCCAACCTGTCTATTAACAACGATACGACCGTTTCATTCGACGTGTCGTATTTTCTGAGTAATCAGCTGGCATTTAACATTTTTGGCGGCATTCCCGCTAGTGCGGACCTCCAGGGCGAAGAGTCTCTCTCCGGTCTTTTTCTTGGTCAAACAGATTATGGTCCGGTAATTCTTTCGCTTCAGTATCATGTCTTAACGGGTAGCAACTTCTCTCCGTACTTTGGAGCGGGTGTAGGACGGATTCTCTTTTTAGATGAGAAGGATCGCGCACTAACCGACTTTGATGTTGAAGATACTTGGGCCCCTGCCGTTCAAGCTGGTTTTCGCTGGAAGATGCATAATAACTGGTCGGCAAATTTTGATGTAAGATATGCGCCTTTTAAGGCAGATATCACCGGTAACTTGGGCCCTGCCCCTGTTCAGGCGAAAGTGAGAGTAAACCCCACTATCGTGGGTATCGGTGTCGCATACCACTTCTAAGTAAAGAATCTGGGGTGGGTCTTGCCGCTAAAGTTTCCCTGCGATCGGTCGATGCGAGCGAGAGGTTGATACGCATCAGGTGGTAACACCTCCGATTGCAGACGTTTTCTTTAATCAACTAACAGAACCGTTACCCATGATTGACTCTATAAAGCAATGGTTCGGACTGATACGGCACCGGGTCTATTTCCTTGTCGGACTGGGCGTCGTGGTGACCCTGTTGGCTGGCTCGGTGTCGTTCTTTGTGTTCAACACGCTCGATGTGGTGACTTTGATCTCGAGGGCTGAACGAACCCATACGGTTAACGTGTTCAGGGCGAGTTCCAGTCTGCACCAGTACGTCAATACCAACAATGAGAGTGACTACCAGAAATTCGAGGATCGTCTCAGACGCGCGCTGGCCTACAGCGCTTTGTTCTCGGCGACGCCGGAACTCCTTGAAACCAGCAGCACCTCGGAGTTCGCACGAAAGATACAACAAACGTTCCAGGAAGTGAGGTACCCTGACCAGGCCCGCGCCCTAATTCTGCGGCTCAGGATCCTGAAGAGTAACCCAATCGCCCAGCGTCTGGTTTCCCTGTCGGGCGAAGCCTCCGAGATATCGGAGCAGATACTCGCTCTGGCGGCCGAACTCAGGAACGCCGCCGATCCCTCGCAGCGGGAGGAGATCATCCAGGAAATCGATGCCAAAGAAAGACAGGTCAACGAAGTGGCGCATCAGTTCTCGGAACTTACGGGAAATCTCTCGCAGTTCGCGATTTCCCTGGCCACGACAGTTCTCTTTGCCGTATTGATCCTGGGGATGCTGGTACTCAGTATCGTGGCGTGGCTGGTTGTCCGTCCCATGAACCGCTCGGTAAATCAGGCGGTGGAGACGATTCAGAGCCTTGCCGAGGGTCATCTCGACTCGAGGCAGTACACTGCACCTGGAGAAATGGGGCAGATCCTAGAGGCGACCAACTGTCTCCAGCAACAGCTGAGCCGTGTGGTCAGCGAAAGCCATACCATCTCCCAGACCCTGGCCAGCAGTGCCGAAGAGCTGTCGGCAACGACAGACGGCCTGCTTCAGGGCGCCGAGGATCAGTCGCGGGGGATCGAAGCGGTCAACGGCTCCGTTCAGCAGATGTCGGACAGCGAAGCAACCGTCGCTGACAAAGCCAGGGAAACCCGAGACGTATCGATGCGGACTGAAACGCTGGCCAGAGCAGGCGGGGACAGCGTCAGCCGGGCGGTAGCGGGAATGAGCCGCATAGAACAGGCGGTGAGCCAGTCCTCGCAGACAACGGAAGCTCTCTCCCAGGCCAGCGCGCGTGTCCACGAAGTGGTCAACACAATCCAGGCCATTGCCGAACAGACCAATCTGCTGGCACTGAATGCGGCCATCGAGGCGGCCAGGGCCGGAGAGCACGGCCGGGGCTTCTCAGTGGTTGCCGATGAGGTGCGGGCGTTATCAACACGAACCCAGGAAGCCACGCAGGACGCCGCCAAAGCTCTGGAAACGATCGAGACGCAGGTTTCTCAGGCCACAACATCCATGGAACTCTGTCAATCGGAAGTCCGTGAGGCACTGGATGTCACTCAAGAGCTGGAACAGGCGTTTCAAGGTATCATTGCTTCATCCAGTGACGGTCGTTCACACAACGAAGACATCGCAAAAACTCTCCAGGAAAATGCCAAGCGGGCCCATCTGATACTGGACCAGGTCAGTCGTATAAGCCAGATTACCTCGAACACAGAGCAGTCCAGTCAGCAGATCAATACGGCGGCAGATCAGCTTGCAAGGACTGCCGCCGAGCTGAAGGATCTGCTCGAGTGGTTTAAGGCCAGTGGGGGCTCAAAGCAATAGCAAGAACCAGTTGCTCCGCCAGGGAATGTTGGCGAGTAAAAGTACGCATGAGTTGAGAGCACTGACTGGGTGAATAGGTGCGAAGTGCCATTATATCGCCCAAAGCTCCACCATTGCAGGCTTTTCACGTCTAGGATATAGATTGGACTGACCGGATAGTAATTCCCTGAGGCGTGATGCAGCGAGAAAGGAAAGAGGTCCATATTTGGGCTGGAAAAATATTTAGTTCTGGTTGGGTAGAGGCAGGGGGTGGCGTTTCCAATGTTATCGATCCGTCCAATGGCGATCGTCTTAGTGTTCCGGGCATCGCAAATGGCGAGGATGTTGTCGCTGCTGCGCAGGTGGCCGAGAGAGCACAAAAGAAGTGGGCTGCAATACCATTTAGTGAAAGAGCCGCGATTGTCCGAAAGGCTGCAAAGACACTAAAGAAGCGCGAAAAGGAGTTTGCCGATTGGAATGTGCGGAAAAGCAACCCGACCGTCAGAGCTTCGCCAGCGCTTCAATGTGCACTCGCTGATATCTGTTAGCTCTGCGACCTTGTATCGGGCTGCACCACCGGCAAAGGCTTCATCAAACAGCTCCAGGAGCCGTGCACGTTCGGTTCGTCCAGCGGCGTCAGTCGTCCTCGCGGCCGTCCGGGTCTTCACCGTACAAGGCTTCGAGCTTTTTGACAACATCAGAAGCGAGGTCGTCTCGGGAAGCGCAGATTCGCGAATCGGAATTTAGCGAGTCGCGCCAACGGACTGATCTGGATACAAAAATATAACTGTAATTAAGGAGATTTTCATCCGATGAAAGACGCTCGAACCCAAACCCGGTCGCTCACTGCCGGCCTTATTGCGCTGATTTTCGTCTCCCTGACAGTGAAGGCTGACGAAACTCGATTTCTGTCACAACTCCACGACTTCCGTATTATTAACTTTATTGCCCTTAGCGCCTATTATCAGTACAGCGCCAGCGGTGATAAAACCACTCTGAACGAAATAGTTGCAGCAATCAACAATGCCAACAGTGCGATGAATGCCATTGCTGAAGACAAGTCCAGCGCCTTGAGCGAGGAGCAGACCCAGCAACTCGTCACTGAATTCGACAAGTTCAAAGAACTCATGCGCCAGAACATCAATGATGTGCGCCAGCGTGGTTACCCGGACTTGAGACTCCTTTCGGAAATGGCCGACCAAACAGTCACTCTGAGCACGATTTCATCAGAACTGTACGATCTTGCTCGTGAGGGCGTGGGGGCCAACCCCGACGAAAGGGTCGAGATTGCACGTTCTGCAGCGGTCATGATGGCGCGGATGATGTCTAAATACTCCGCACGCTCAAACTCTTCCGTTGCCGAAAGCTTTCAGGGCGCCGATTCGGAGCTGGCCCTTGATCAACAGGCAAAACAATTTGATCAATTGGTTGAAAAGCTTGTGAAGACCCCCTCCAGTGGGGAACTGAAAAAGGCCATAGACAGTGTCCAGACCAAGTGGATGTTTATCCGCGGTTCTTATATCAACTTCAATGACAATAATGTGCCTTTTTTAATTGATCATTATTCCCGAGGTATTTTGAAGAGCCTGCATGAAGCCATCGCCTTATTAACCGCATAGTATCCCGTCCCGCCTGAGTTAAGGCCCGCTCCGTGACGTGAAGCAGGTCAACTTCGTCGTAGAATGACTGTTTGCGGCCTAACTGCTTAGCATCGAATACGGAGGTCATCCATGAAGCACTTTTTCGCCAACCTAACCATCCGCGCCCGGCTCATCGCCGGCTTTTCCGTGCTGGTGGCCATTGCCCTGGTAATCCCCCCATTTTTAACGGGGTTCAAAAGTAGACCTCAGGCCATCATGGCCAACTTCTGTTGAGGGGTAATCCCTCCAAGTCCCATATTGGGTCGTTCATGATTGTAGTGCCAGAGCCAACGAGTGGCATAATCCTGGACTTCTTCGGTGCTGTCGAACAGATACTGTGCCAGCCAGTCGTAACGCACGGTTCGGTTGTAACGTTCGATATAGGCATTCTGCTGGGGTTTGCCAGGCTGGATAAACGCCAGCTTGATCTCTCGGTTCTCGGCCCAGGCTGACAGCTTGCCGCTGATGTACTCTGGGCCGTTGTCACAGCGAATGGAGCGCGGCTTGCCTCGCCATTCGATGATCTGGTCGAGTGATCGGATAACACGCTCTGCCGGCAGCGAGAAGTCCACCTCGATGCCAAGGCCTTCGCGGTTGAAGTCATCAATTACATTCAGCAGCCGGTAACTGCGTCCGTCATTGAGCTGGTCGTGCATGAAGTCCATCGACCAACTGTCGTTGATCGTTTCCGGCACGGCCAAAGGCTCCGGCTTTTCACGGACCAGACGCTTCTTGGGCTTGATACGCAGGTTCAGTTCCAGCTCCCGGTAAATCCGGTACACCCTTTTGTGGTTCCAGCCAAAACCCTTAACGTTACGCAGATGCAAAAAACACAACCCGAAGCCCCAATTTTTCTGGTTATGGGTCAATCGGATCAGCCAGTCGGCAATCTCTGCGTTCTCGTCGCTGAGCTTAGCCTGGTAGCGGTAACAGGTTTCACTGATGCTGAACATCCAACACGCCAGGCGAATGCTAACACGCTTCTCATTGACGGCTTTCTGCGCCATCTCACGACGACGAGACGGCTTTACCACTTTTTTTCGATGGCTTCCTTGAGAATGTCCGACTTAAGCCGCTCCTCGGCGTACATTTTTTTGAGCCGACGGTTCTCGTCCTCCAGCTCCTTCAAGCGGGCCATCATGGACGCATCCATACCGCCGAATTTGGCGCGCCATTTAAAAGCTGGCGCTGCTCACGCCGTGCTCACGGCAAAGCTCCGGAACCGGTACGCCGTTCTCGGCTTGCTTGAGTATCGACAGGAACTGGCTGTCGGAAAAACGTGACTTCTTGATGCAGAATCTCCCTGCGTGTAGCTTACGGAAAAGTCTACTTTTGATCACCGCTGTTTTTCGGTGGGATTATCATAAAAGGCCCGTTTGTTCTCGTACATGCGTTTATCCGCCAAGCCTAACACGGAACGAGCATTCAGGATTTCCGAAGAAGAGGCCACGCCGATGCTGAACTGGATCGGGACGCGGCGAAAGTCCTCGTCCTCGTGATCGTCGAAATCCAGTATTTGTGCTTGGCTGCACCGACTGATCCGTTCCAGCAGGCATTGTGTCTGGTCCAGTCTGGTTCCTGGACAGATCACCGCGAATTCATCGCCGCCGATGCGCGCCACGCAGTCCTCTTCACGACAACTCGATAGCAGCAGGTCGGCAACGGCGCTGATCAGGCGATTCCCGGCCAAGTGTCCGAGGTTGTCATTCAGCCCCTTGAGTCCGTTGACGTCCACCACCAGAAGTGAGAAATCAATACCCTGATTGCCTTCCTTGAGTTCGATCTGGCGTTCCAGTTCTTTATTGAAATAGTTGTGGTTATAGACACCGGTAAGACTGTCGATGTTGGCAAGTTTTTCCAGTTCGATAGTCAGCAGCCTATTTTGGATGGCCGCCGCCGACTGATCCAGGAAGAGGGAGATGATTTCTTCGTCGGCTCGTGACAGGCACAGCCCCTTTACAGCCAGCGTGCCGATCACCAAGCCCTTGCGGCCATGCAGGGGCAAGAATTGCCAGTGCCGACCCTCGTTCCCACATACCCGCTTGAGCTGCACCACCACCTCGGCCTGGCCTGATTCTAGGAGTCGATGATTGTTGTGAATCAGGATGCGCTTTTCCTCTTTGGAAATGCCGTGAGAGGAAAAAAAACGCACCATAGTCGACCGGCCGCTGCCCCAAACGATGCTGAAATGATTGTCGGGCCACAGCTGATGCAGTCGCACCAACATGTCGTCCAGCAGTGCCGAAACTCGGTCGTTTTTCTGCATGACCGCACTACTCTCCAGCAGAGACTGAAAAATCTCGTTACGACGCGCAGCGACGCGCGTGGCCTCTTGGGCGATTTTCCCGACCATCACTAGGATGTACACCACCGGCGACGCGACCAAGACCGCGGTGATTAGGGCAGTGGCCAGGATTGACGGGCCCAAGGTGCCGCCAAATAACATGAACAATGGGGGGGCGATCATTCCGGCGGCGATCACGGACAGAGAAGTCACCACCAGGACACGGTGTGGCCACCGCAGGTTCATGAGGTGGCTGGTAAAATGGGGAAGCGCCATGGCGTGGGTTTCGGCAAAAATTTAACATTAAGAGGCTAGGGAAGGTCTGAATAACTGCTGATATTTGCCCATCTTGGGTTTAAACGGCAAAAAATCGAAGATTCAGACACTATTTTCCCTTTATTTGTGTGTTTTTTGCCCGTTTCCCGCCATTTTGGCGGAAAACAGGCGCACTGGCCCTACGCCAGCATGTATTTTTCACCGATCAGCAGGTTGCTAAACGCGGCCAGCAAATGCAACCGGTTGCTGTTCTTGGCAAGGCCGCGATAGCGGACCTTGCCATAACCAAAGACCCGCTTGATGTACCGGAAGGGATGCTCGACCTTGGCACGAACACTGGCTTTGATCTTCTCTGCTTTCAGTTTGTCGGCATCCAGCGTCTTCCGGGTGCCAGGCCGTTTGGCAATGAACCAGGAGACGTTTTTGCGGTGCTTATGCTCATCCCGCTTCTGAATGCCAAGGTAACCGGCGTCGCCGAAGACTCGTTGCTCTTCACCATGCAGCAGCTTGTCGGTGGGCACGATGTCGTGAACATTGGCAGCGGTGGTATCAATGCTATGAATCAGACCGAACGTGTCGTCGACACCAATGTGCATTTTCATGCCGAAGTGCCATTCGTTGCCCTTTCTGGTCTGGTGCATCTCCGGATCACGCTTGCCAGTTTGGTTCTTGGTGGAGCTGGGAGCAGAGATGATGGTGGCATCTACGATGCTTCCTTCACGCAACATCAAGCCGTTTTTCTCCAGGTGTTTGTTCACCTCTTTAAACAGCGCCTTGCCAAGACCGTGCTGCTCCAGGAAATGCCGGAAGTTGAGAATCGTCGTCTCATCTGGCAAACGGTCCAGCTTCAGACCCGCGAAGTGCCGCATGGATTCGATCTCGTACAGCGCGTCTTCCATGGCCGGATCGCTCAAGTTATAGAACAACTGCATGCAGTGAACCCGCAGCATGGCAGGCAGCGGATAAGGGGGCCGTCCGTTCCGGCCCTTCGGGTAATAACGGGCTACCTTCTTCTCCAACTGCTTCCACGGAATCAGCTTGTCCATCCGTTCCAGAAAGATCTCGCGACGGGTCTTGCGCTTCTTGGTCTGGTATTCGGCTTCGGAGAAGGTGATCTGATCCATGCTGGCAACGATCCTATGCGATTGACGATGGCCGTATTATCGCTGATTTTGGAGACTTATTCAGAGCCTCCTTAGAAAAGCAGTACTTCACAAAGCTGTCAGGTGTCTAGGATATTGGGGCTTGCCACACTGCGAAATCGAAGGGGGTATCGATGAAGCAGGTTATCAAGAATCTCCATCGGCAAATCGGTCTTCCAGTACGTTAATAAAACGTTGGTCTCAGTTAGCCACAAAAACGTGTTCGATGCCATGACGAACAAAGACTGATCATGTTCGCGGCGCATACATTGTACTCGCCAATTACAGAAAGCTAAGGAAGGTCTGAATAACCGTCGATTTTCACCAGCATCCGTTTGAGCC
Source organism: Marinobacter sp. G11 (assembly GCF_021282325.1). Classification (NCBI taxonomy): domain Bacteria; kingdom Pseudomonadati; phylum Pseudomonadota; class Gammaproteobacteria; order Pseudomonadales; family Marinobacteraceae; genus Marinobacter; species Marinobacter sp. G11. The sequence goes on along the minus strand of NZ_JAJSPB010000023.1, from coordinate 23,732 downwards.
AGCAGAAAACGGAAAATTCAGACGCAACTCTCCATTTATTTGTATGTTTTCTGCCCGTTTCCCGCCATTTTGGCGGAAAATAGGCACACTGCCCCTATGCCAGCAGGTATTTTTCACCGATTAACAGATTACTGAACGCGGCCAACAAGTGCAGCCGGTTGGTGTTTTTCGACAGGCCGCGATAGCGAACCTTGTTGTAGCCGAACACCTGCTTGATGTACCGGAACGGATGTTCCACTTTTGAGGGGATGCTGGCTTTGATTTTCTCGGCTTTCAGCTTGTCAGCATTCAGGGCCTTCCGTGAACCCGGGCGCTTGGCGATGAACCAAGACACATTTTTACGGTGCTTGTGCTCGCCTCGCTTTTGTATGCCGAGGTAGCCGGCATCACCAAAGACTCGGCGCTCTTCACCGTGCAGCAGTTTGCCGGAAGGCACAATGTCATGGACATTGGCAGCAGTGGTGTCGATGCTATGGATAAGGCCCAGTGTGTCGTCGACGCCAATGTGCATCTTCATGCCGAACTGCCATTCGTTGCCCTTTCGGGTTTGGTGCATCTCCGGATCGCGCTTGCCAGAACTGTTCTTTGTGGAGCTGGACGCAGAGATGATGGTGGCATCAACAATGCTGCCTTCACGCAGCATCAGGCCGTTTTTCTCCAGGTGCTTGTTCACCTCTTTGAACAGCACCTTGCCGAGACCATGCTGCTCCAGAAAATGACGGAACTTAAGGATCGTTGTTTCGTCTGGCAGACGATCGAGCTTCAGGCCAGCGAACTGGCGCATGGATTCGATCTCGTACAATGCATCTTCCATGGCCGGATCGCTGAGGTTATAGAACAACTGCATGCAGTGAACGCGCAGCATGGCAGACAAAGGATAGGGAGGCCGTCCGTTCTGGCCCTTGGGGTAATAACGGGCTACCTTCTTTTCCAGCTGCTTCCACGGAATCAGCTTGTCCATCCGTTCCAGAAAGATCTCGCGGCGGGTTTTGCGCTTTTTGGTCTGGTACTCGGCTTCGGAGAAGGTGATCTGATCCATGGTGGCAACGATCCTATGCGGTTGACGACGGCCGTATTATCGCTGATTTTGGGGACTTATTCAGAGTCTCCCTAAGTGACCCAAATCATTTCTTTCATCATATGTTCGAGAATTCCCAAACTTGAGGCCTACGCCAGCAGATATTTTTCACCGATCAAAAGGTTGCTGAATGCAGCCAGCAAACGTTATTTAAAAACCTCTAACCGTTTAGTTGAGTAATAGATTGCCATCAGCACTGGTACGTCCTTGCTATAAAAAACTGTTTCATTAGCGCCATACCTTTGATTCAATTGGTCAAGTGTCCTGATATCAATACCGGATGTCAGAACCCGCCTCCCATTTACATCTCCAACAAGCCTGAATCTCACTCTGTTTGATTTACAGACTGCCTGCAGTTTGAACTCTGAGTAGCCCGTTCTTGGATGCCACTTTCCAACGGCTTCAACAGTGACACTTCCAACAGAAGAGGCCGAAAACATTAAGTGCTTGGTGTGATTTAACCAAGATTCAGTGATATACACCTCAACCCATAGCGGTCGCGCAAAGTCACAATCTTTTATTGTTAAGAGGATCAAGTTCATATTTATTGGCTCACTCCGGTGACTGGCTGCTTCGGTTGCCACGCAACATATTGCCTTCAACTCTGGAGCCTTCCGTTCACCAAAGATTTCAGTTCAGTATCCGGATCCTCTATTAGTTCCGGGTTGATCGTTCTGCGTTGTTGAACGAGTGTCTTGCCTACCAAAAAAGCAAGGGGCAGGTTGACCGCGTCAACAGCAATAACACAGCCTTCGCGGAGATAGAACACGGCAAATCCTTTATCCTCGGGGGTGCCTCGAACCACTCGCTGATCATGATTTTGCGACAATCCTACCATCTGCAGACGAACATCGTACTGGTTTGACCAGAACCATGGAACGCTATCATAGGGTTTCTCCTCACCCATCAGGGTTGCCGCGGCTGTACGAGCCTGATCGACAGCATTGGCGACAGACTCGAGTCGTTGCATCTTCTCGAAGAAAAGATTCCGGTGCCGGGTGCAGTCACCGATCGCCAAGATGGCGGGGTCCTCGGTACGGGTAAATTCGTCAACAATAATACCGTTATCACAGGGCAGGCCGGCGTCCTTAGCCAGAGCGGTTTCCGGGATAATGCCGATCGACACAAGGACGATGTCGGCCGGTACGGTGCTTCCGTCCGCCAACGTCACGCCAGCCACATGCCCCTGATCGCCCGCTTCGAAGCCGGTTACCGCTGTGTTCAGACGTACGTCCACGCCGGCGCCACGGTGTTTGTCGTAAAGGAACGCTGATATTTCCGGGCCCGTAACGCGCTGCATAAGACGTTCGGCGGCTTCTAGCACCGTGACATTAACACCTTTTTTGTTGGCACTGGCCGCCACCTCAAGGCCGATGTAACCACCACCCACGACGACCAGGCGCTTTCCAGCAACTAACTGTTCACGCAGTACCTCTGAATCAGCTATGTCGTGCAGGTAATGAATGCCATTTAAGTCAGCCCCGGGCGCGTTCAGGTGTCGAAGGTGTGACCCGGTGGCCAGGACCAGTCGATCGTATTGCAGCCTGCTCTGATCCGACAAGCTGATGGTGCTACTGTCCCGATCAATTTGTTCGACGCGCACACCGAGCCGCAACTGATGGCCTGCGTTCTCGTATACCGAGCGCGGTTTCAGGTACAGCGACTCCTGATCAACGTCTCCTGTCAGGTAATTCTTGGACAGCGGCGGTCGATGGTAGGGCGGATGAGGTTCATTCCCCACCAGAACGACCTCATGTTGATATTTTTTTTGGAGTAAGGCTGTCAGGAGGGCACCTGCTGCGTGCCCACCGCCAACAATGACCGTCCTCTCTTTACGTTTGCTTACCATAGGCTATCTCTTTCGCTGTGCCCTGGGATTGGACTCTCCACACGTTCGGATGCCATCCTGGTCAATCGGTTAATTAACTGTTCGGTGTCAGTTTGACCATCAACCTGGAATAGCCCCGCACGAAGTTGGACTGCACCCGCTCGGGCTCTTCGACGACTTCGATGTTGTCAAAACGCTTGAGTATTTCTTCCCAGAGGATGCGCAGTTGCAGTTCAGCCAGACGGTTGCCCATGCAACGGTGAACCCCATAGCCGAACGACATGTGGTTTCGTGCGTCCTTGCGATCAATGATGAACTGATCGGGGTTGTCAAATTTGCGCTCGTCCCGGTTACCCGACGCGTACCACATGACAACTCGATCACCCTTCTTGATGGTCTGGCCGCCCAGTTCGACATCCTGCTTGGCGATTCGGCGCATATAGGCCAGCGGCGTTTGCCAGCGGATGATTTCCGACACCATGTTCGGAATCAACTCCGGTTTTGCCTTCAATTTTTCAAATTCCCTGGGGAATTCGTTCATGGCCACCAGGCCACCACTCATCGAGTTGCGCGTCGTATCGTTGCCGCCGACTATGAGCAGCGTCAAATTACCGATAAACTCCATCGGCCGATTGATCAGGTCTTTCGTTTCTTTGTTGCTCTGCAACAGGCTGATCAAATCGAAACCGGGCTCCTCGCCTGCTGCGCGGCGCGCCTCCTTGTCCCGCCAAAGCCTGGAGAAAGACCGGGCCATGTCTGCCGCGTCGTCAAACATGGCATTTTCATCGGCAAACTCCCCGCCGGTGGCCGATGCTGCACCTGCCATTCTGTCCGACCACTCAACCAGCTTGTGGCGTTCCTCGTAAGGAAAATCCAGAAGCGTCGCCAGCATGCGGCCTGTGAGTTCCTTGGAAACAGCAGGTACCCAGTTAAAGGGTTTGTCTGTAGGCAGGCTGTCAAGCACATCGCCGGTGCGTGATCGGATCAGCCCCTCCATCTCCTTCAGGTTTTTCGGTGCCACTACTCCCTGCACCGAGCTGCGCTGCACATCGTGTTTCGGCGGATCCATCGCTATGAACATTTCCACCGACAGCCCCTCCGGAGGGTCACCGAGAATGATTTGCGGCTCGGCGGAAAACAGGTCGTGACTCTTATCCACGAACAGGATGTCTTCAAACCGAGTTACCGACCAGAAGGGGCCGAAAGGGCTGTTCTTCTGGTAATGGACCGGCGCCTCATCACGCAACCGTTTGAAATAGGCGCGCCACTGACCCTGCCGGTATAAAAACGGATTGCTGACATCGATGTCCTCAAGGGCCAGCGTGTTAACGTCCGGGATGGGTGTTTCAACGAATTCGGGCATCGGTCGGCGTGGGCCGAAGGTCTTCCTCTTGGCGCTCATTAAGAATTTCAGTCCCTGAATTTGCCTCTGCATCGGCACCACCCTGGAGGTGGCGTTAATCAGTCGGGACTGAATGTCGTCAAATGTTCTGGGCAGTGTTGGCATGCGTCCTCCTGTGTTCACATCTGGAACTCGGGTAAATGCACGGTCATGCCGTCCATTTCATCAGTCAGTACCACCTGGCAGCCCAGGCGCGAAGTGCTCGCCCGCTCCGGTGTCATTGACAGCATTTGTTCTTCCTCATTGCCAGGCGTGCCTGTCTTGCTGAACCATTCGTTCGTGACGATAACGTGGCAGGTACCGCAGGCGCACTCCCCCCCACAATCCCCGTCGATACCGGGAATGGCGCTATCAACAGCGATTTGCATTACCGAGGAACCAGCTTTGAATTCTGCGACATGTTCAGTTTGATCATGTTCGATAAACGTAACTTTGCCCAATGTTGTTCTCCTACCAGCATTGATGATTGACAGATATTGCCTGTCTGCCAGCATATTTTTCAGGTCATTTCTTGACAAGCAGGGGTCATTTGAAGACAAAATGGCGAAACTTTAGGAAGGGGGGTATCAATGATGGCGGCGCGGAAGAAAATGGAGGAGTTGCAAAGTCCCGGTCCGGATATTCCATCGAATTACTCACGGCTAGTTGCACGTGAGCTGAATCTGACAGCCAGACAACTTCCGCGTCTGCTGCGGGGCACTGGACTTGGGGTGACGCAATTTTTGAGCGAGGACGGACTGCTTACTGTGGCTCAGCAGATACAGATCCTGCGTAATGCAATGGATCTGTCCGGCCAGCCAGAATTTGGGTTAAGGCTGGGTAAACGAATGACTCCGGCAACCCACGGAGCAATGGGGTTCGTGGCTTACAGCAGCCCCGACCTCCTCACTGCTCTACACGCGATTCGGACATTCCTGCCCACGCGCGCGAGCTTCATCCAGTTGCACTTGCAGCAAGTCGGTGAGCGTTTGGAATGTATTCTGCAGTACCTGGGGCCATTAGACGATGACATACAGCGTTGCCTGTCGGATGCGATGGTCAAGGCACTTTTCGAATTCGGCGAGTTCATGGTTGGCCGCCCTTTGCGCGAGGCTGAAGTATGCTTTGCCCATCCGAAACCCGAGTATCACGCAACGTATTCGGACTTTTTGTCCGGGCAGATTCACTTTGATTGCAGCCAATTAAAACTCAGCTTGCCGATGGCCTTGTGTCGGGAACCAAACGCCTCTGCCAATCATGAAAACTATCATCTGGCCATGCGACAGTGTGAAGCCATGCTTGCGCAACTTCAGTCCGATAAGCCAAGCTACCAGAGCCGGCTGAAGAAGATGATGTTGTCCCGGCCGCCGGGAACGCTCAGTGAAGAGGAAGCGGCTGCTTCTCTGTTCATCAGCAAACGCACCCTGGCGCGTAAACTCAACCATGAAGGCAGCAGTTTTCGAAAAATCCGTGACGAGATTCTGTCTCAGCAGGCAGCGCTATACCTGCGTGACAGCGAACTGTCAATCGAGGCCATTGCCGCGTTGATGAATTATCACGACAGTGCCAATTTCAGACGCGCCTTCAAACGCTGGTTTGGCCAGCCACCTGAGCAATTCAGGCTAAACGTCAGATCACACACCATCTATACACGTGATTAACAAACATAAACCGGCGCTAATTACGCTTGGGGAGCCAGTGCCTATGTTCGTACACTTTTCCTGATTACACCATCCATGATGACGTTCCAGACAAAATCACCAATGCCGTCGAGTGTATAGACACCTTTCGGATCAAACCAGGTTGCGACCCAGTTGAGCGCCCCGAGGCCGATTAGGCGAAGCAGGCGAGCATTGACATCCTTCCGAATCACGCCTTGCTCAATCATCGTTTCGATGATCTCGGCCCAAAGGGATTCATACTGGTCACGCAAAGCGATGATGTCCCCGCGGGCCTCCGCGCTCAGTGAACGCCACTCAAACAAAAGTACGTAAACCGTATCCGAATCAACCAGCAGGGCGTGCAAATGTGCGTTGATACAAAGACGCAATCGTTCCACGGGATCGTCCGAGCTGGCGTACGCGGTTTCAACCTCTGTTGTAACCAGGTCTACTCCCCGACGCATCAGCTCAACGAGCAGCGCTTCCTTGCTGCTGTAACGATAATACAGACTTCCGGGCAGCATATTGCAGGCTTCGGCAATCTCCTTTAGAGACGTCCTTTCAAAACCTTTCTCTCGAAAGAGCCGGGCGGCGTTAGACAAAACGTTACCCTGATCGCCTAATTTGCTTGCAGGGGTAATCTGTCTGTCAACCATGGCTTAACCATCTCCTGAGCAATCCCGTTTATTAATCATCAGAGCAGCCATCATTCGATTCGTTTCACTGATCGCACGCCATTACACCGGTGCCGTGCCATTTGGATTAACAAAGTGTTGACTTTTGGTTGGTTGACCAACCAAACTTTGGAAACAATGCTACTCACAAGAGAACGCCATGGCAATGACCTATGACAATCCACTGGTCCTCTACACTTCCGCCCCTGCGCGAAATGCATGTCAGACTGGGCGGATCTGATGAACGATCTGAACAAACTTCAGCACAGTGACGCTGTGACGACGGCGTGGCAGTTCACCGAACAGGTTCCTCACGGCAGGGATCTGGGCATGCAAGTTGTCTCGGTAGACCAGGGCCAGGTCTGTATGCGGCTAACCCCGCAGTCATGGATGTTCGCCCATAAGGATACAAAAGAAATCTGCACCAGCGTACTTTACTCGCTGGCAGACTCCGCCGGAGGCTTGGCGGTATTCGCGGGTGCCCTGGAGTTGATGCCCATTGCCACTCTGGATCTGCGCATGGATTATTTGCGGCCTGCCATCGGCGACCGGGCCCTGTCAGCGGTGGCCACCTGTCGTCATTTATCGGACGATGTCGCGTTTATTCATTGTGACATCCTTAGCGAGGGAAATCGCGAGTTACTAGCGACGGCAAACGCCACCTTCATGCGTAACACCCAGGGACAGCAATTGCATGCAGGTGGACCAGGAAAGGAGAGCGCATGAGCACGACTGGCGATTCGGCCCCACAAATCTCAGGCACTGCGGAAAGTGCGAAAGAATGTGCTGACTGGCAGGCTCTTCTGGAGCGCATTCCCTATGCACAGCACCTCGGGCTTGAGGTTCAGCGCGGTGATGTAGGCGTATTGGTTCATTTGCCGTGTCGTGAAGCGCTGATTGGCAACTTCATGCTACCAGCCCTCCATGGCGGCGTGCTTGGAGCCCTGATCGAACTCACCGCGCGGGTGGCTGCGCAAAGCCAGGATGCAGAGACACGTTGCCCGCGCATTCTCGACAGCCACATCAATTACCTCCGCTCCGCGAAGGCCCGATCGACGTTCGCCAGGGCCGACATTATTCGGCAAGGCAGGCGCACCAGCCTGGTCCAGGTGACCTGCTGGCAAGGCGATGATAAAAAACCGATCGCCACTGGTCAGGTTCAGTTATTGCTCCCGACAATGGCCGCCCAACAAGAAGACCGTCATGGACATTAAGCACAACACACCTGAACGCGACGAATTCCGGGCGACGGATGGCGCCGATATCGCACTGTGGCGCTGGCCGCAATCCAAAGCGCGACCCACACTGCACTGGGCCCATGCCACGGGTTTCCATGGCCGCCTGTACCATCCACTGCTTGACGAGCTCGCCACGGACGTCAATGTCCTGGCCTGGGACATGCGAGGACACGGGGCCAGCGTTGGTGCAGCCAACCTGTCGACATTCCGGGGCTGGGAAACCTATTATCGCGACCTGATCGCTCTGCTGGAATGCCTGGACGAACCGGTCTGGCTTGCCGGCCATTCCATCGGTGCCACCACCAGCATCATGGCCGCTGCCCGGCGGCCTGACAAAGTGCTGGGTCTGATTCTGGCGGAACCGGTGATCATGGATCCGGTGCAGGGCCTGAAGTTGGGGCTGGCCAAGCTGCTGCGTCAGTCACATCGGTTGTCGCTGGCCGCCGGAGCGGCACGTCGGCGCAGGGTATTTGATTCGCACGCTGCTGCGCTGGACAACTATCGTGGCCGCGGTGGCTTCAAGACCTGGCCCGAAGCATGGCTGAACGCCTACGTCCAACACGCCTTCGTGCCGCAGGGTGACCAAGTTCAATTGGCGTGTGCGCCCGAATGGGAGAGCACCACCTTTGCCCATACCGAACACAACCCCTGGCCCGGTATTCGTCAGTTGCGGTGCCCGGTTATAGCACTGGCCGCGGAACGCGGGTCAACCTTCTCACCAAAGGCACAAAAACGCCTGAAGGCCCTGCTGCCTTCGGCTGACGTCAGGGTTCTTGAGGGCACGACCCATTTTCTGCCTATGGAGCAGAAGGACATCGTTCGCGATGCTATCCTGCAACTAGCTTTATCTGGATGCCGCGAGAACTGATATCCACACCTTAATCTTGCCGATCGAGACATCTGCCATGCGCTTTCTGCTGACCCTGTTTATCTCGCTGCTCATTCTGTCAGGTTGTCAGCAGTCCGCGGAAACGCCTCCAGAGGCCCGCCCCCCTGTTCCCTGGGTAAAAACAGTGGAATTGAAGGAGGCAGGTCCAACATCTCAGAGGTTTTCAGGAACCCTGCGAGGCCGCCACGAAGTTCCCCAGGCCTTTCAGATCGCCGGCCGGATTCAACAACGTTTCATCGATCCCGGTCAGCGCGTGGAAAAAGGCGACTTACTGTTCAAACTCGATTCACGAGACCTTATCGCAACCGCGGAGGGGGCCGCCGCAGATCTGAGGCGTGCAGAAGCGGCCCTGGCCATTGCCACTAATGAGCTCCAGCGACAGCAGGAACTGGTAGGACGTCAGTTTGTCAGCGAACAAACCCTGCAACGCCTTGAACTGGCGGAGCGTGAAGCACGCAGCCAGGTGGAAACGGCTTCTGCACGAAATCAGCAGGCTCAGAATGCTCTGGGATATGCGGAACTAAAAGCCGCCAATGCAGGCGTGATCACCGAGGTCATCGTTGAGCCCGGCCAGGTTGTGGGTGTCGGTCAAACCCTTGCCGTTCTGGCTGAAGATCAATCCCTGGAAGTCGAGGTCTTTTTACCTCAGGGCAGCAACCCGCCCCGGCAAGGTTATGTTCCTTTACCCAATGGCGAACAGCTTGCGGTGAATCTGAGAGAGATTGCCGGGGCTGCCGACGCCAGAAGCCGGAGCTGGCGTGCCCGATACAGCCTGGAGGGGCCCTACCCTTCGTCTTTAACGCTTGGTTCAGTGGTGAGTGTCCGGCTGATGCAGAAACAAACCACGGCCAGCCATCGTGTACCGCTGGGTGCCCTTGATGAGAGAGGAGAAACGCCGCAGGTCTGGTTGGTCTCCGACGGCATGGTGACCCCCCTTGCGGTCGAGGTTATCGATTTGGGTGAGGAGTATGCGCAGATCCGGGCCAACATCAACGCGACTACGCCGATCGTCGCATTAGGGACACACCTGCTCACGCCTGGCATGGCGGTGCGGGAGCTGGCTCAATGAGCCTGCCTAATCTTTCCGCACTGGCAGTGCGCGAGCGTTCGGTCACCCTCTTTTTTCTTTTGATGTCCGTTGTTGCGGGCTTCTACGCGTTCTCATCCCTTGGTCGGGCGGAAGACCCTGCGTTCACTGTCCGGGCAATGGTGGTTTCTGTGGTTTGGCCAGGAGCAACCCCTGAGGTGCTACGGAATCAGGTGGTGGACCGCCTGGAAAAACGAATACAGGAAGTGGCGTATTTCGACACTGTTGAAACCACCATTCGGCCCGGACAGGCCACCATGCTTATCCGGTTCCAGGATTATACGCCTAGTGAAAAAATGCCCGATCTCTTCTATCAAGTTCGCAAGCGCATGTCCGATGAAAGCCCCAATCTCCCCCGTGGTGTCATCGGCCCCATCGTTAACGATGATTTCTCAGACGTGTATTTCTCCCTGATGGCCCTCACAGCACCGGGAATGCCAATGCGTGAACTGACCCGCGAGGCAGAAGCGATACGAGATCGCCTGCAACGGCTACCCGGCTTGCAAAAGGCACAGATCCTGGCCGAGCGTCCTGAGCGGGTGTATCTCGAGTTTGATCAGGACCGGCTCAACAATCTCGGCTTGTCGGCAGAAGAAGTGTTGCAGGCGATAGAGGCCAACAATCGCCTTGAGCCTCTGGGCTTTGTTGATCTTGCCGGCCCGCGGGTTTATGTCCGCAGCAACATTGACCTGTCTGACCTTGAGCGCCTCGCCTCAGTACCTCTGCGTATCGGAGACCAAGTTATCACCGTGTCTGATCTGGCCGAGGTGCGTTTGGGCTATGAAGATCCGTTGAACTACATCGTCCGTTCCAGCGGTGAGGATGCGATCCTCCTGGGCGTCGTCATGGAGGCGGGCGAAAATGGCCTGGAGTTTGGTGAACGGCTCAGTAAGTTTGTCAGCACTGAACAGGCCAGGCTGCCCCTGGGGATGTCAATACAGACCCTGACCAACCAGGCTGAGGCCATCACTCAGGCCGTTGATCTTTTTCAGGTCAAGTTTCTGGTGGCATTGGTCGTCGTAATGGGCGTCAGTATTCTGGCGATCGGCCTGCGTGCGGGTTTAGTGGTGGGCATTGCGATTCCCGTTACTCTCGGGCTGACCTTTTTATTGATGAAAATAGCGGGCATTAACCTGGACCGCATCACCCTGGGCGCGTTGATTATCGCACTGGGCCTGTTAGTGGACGATGCGATCATCGCCATTGAAATGATGATTGTGAAGATGGAGAGTGGCTGGGACCGGGTACGGGCAGCCAGTCATGCCTGGAGCGTCACAGCCGCGCCCATGCTGTCTGGAACGCTAGTAACAGTGGCCGGTTTTGTCCCCATCGGCTTTGCTCAGTCGGGTGTCGGGGAATACACCGGTAACATCTTCTGGGTGCTGGCTTTTGCGTTGCTGATTTCCTGGGGGGTGGCGGTCACCTTTACGCCTTATCTGGGCGTCAAGCTATTGCCCGATTACATCGGGCATACTGGCCAGGACCTTTATCAAAGCGCTTTTTATCAGCGGTTGCGTGGGGTGATTGCAGCGTGTGTAAGGTACCGGAAAACCGTCGTTTTTCTCACAGTGGGTTTACTGGCTCTCAGTGCTTTCGGTATGGCAGCCCAGGTACAGAAGCAGTTTTTTCCCAGTTCTGATCGCCCCGAGGTTCTGATCAGTGTCTATGCTCCGCAGGGGAGCGCTATTGCCACCACGGATCAAAGCGTCAGACGCCTCGAAGCGATATTGATGGACATGCCGGAGGTTAAAAGCCTGTCCGCTTACATCGGTGCCGGTGCACCCAGATTCTTCGTATCGGCAAACCCCGAGCAGCCGGACCCGGCGTTTGCCAAGTTGATTGCCATCGGGCAGGACGTTGAAGGGCGCGATCACATCATCTCGACGCTGGAGGCCAAAATCGCGGCGGGTGAGTTTCCTGAGGCGAGAGTGCGTGTAACGCGTTTGCTGTACGGCCCGCCGGTGGCCTGGCCGGTCAGTTTTCGAGTGTTGGGTCCGGAACCCGATCAACTCAGAGAGATCGCGCACCAGATTCGGACTCTCATGACCGGGCATCCGAACATCGTCATGCCGCACCTCGAATGGGATGAGCGTGTGCCCACGCTCTATCTTGAGTTGGACCCGGAAAACCTGGGCTGGATGGGCCTGACCCCGGCAGAGGTTGCACGGCAACTCCAGTTCCAGCTTCGCGGCGTGGCCGTTACCGAGTTACGCCAGGGCATAAGGAGCGTTCAACTGGTGGCGCGTAATGCCCGCGGTGAAATCATGATGCCCGAAGATCTTGAAATCAAAACCCGCGACGGCCGCAAACTCTCCGTAAAACAACTGGGGCAGTGGCAGGTTCGTTATGAGGAACCGGTTATAAAGCGTTACAACCGCGCCCCCTTCCTGGCCGTTCAGGCGGATGTGGAAGGCGCCCAGCCACCGGATGTCACCAAAGAGATCTGGAGTACGATGGCAGGCCTGCGTGAACGGTTACCGGACGGTTATCGTATTGAAATTGGCGGTACGGTGGAGCAATCCGCCAAAGCCAACGCCTCCATTCAGACTTTACAACCGGTGATGTTGGCGTTGATGCTGATTTTCATCATGCTTCAGATGCGTTCATTTATCGGCACCTTGACCGTTCTGGCCACCGCGCCATTGGGACTCATTGGCGCTGTGCTGGCTTTGCTGTTGTTTAATCAACCTTTTGGCTTTACCGCGTTGTTGGGGCTCATTGGCCTGGGCGGTATCCTGATGCGAAACACCATGATTCTGACGCAGCAGGTGCAGGACAACTTCACAACTGGGATGGCTGCTCGGGAAGCCGTGGTCGAGGCAGCCGTCCAACGCGCTCGCCCCGTGGTACTCACTGCCCTGGCGGCCGTTCTGGCGTTTGTACCTCTGACCTTTGACCTGTTCTGGGGGCCGCTCGCTTATGTACTTATAGGGGGCGTAGCAGTCGGCACTCTGATCACCCTACTGTTTGTTCCGGCGCTTTACGCACTCTGGTTTCGGTTAAAGGAAAAGTGAGCCAGGTGTTTGAGCTCCGAAGTAATCCTTACATAGCCGACGAAGCCAGAACCGGGAGATTCAGGGGTTACTTGCCCATTCCCGTGACAAGAATTGCCCCGGTCCCCGAAGACATTCAGAATCGGTAACTCATAAAAACACCGGTGTAGGCTTGGGTAGCCTCCCCGATATCACTGACAATCGGGCTATCCTCGGCATCGCCGGTTAATTGTGACACCCCAGCGGTCGCGGTGACCGACCATTGCGCAGACAACGAGTAGGTTAAACTGCCTGTCAGGCCATACCGGGCATAGCCATCAGGGCTATAAGAGGCCAAGCCGGAGCGGGCACTTTCCGTATCGGAAATACCAAACCTATCGTCTGTCCAGTCATCACTGCTGTAGGTCAGGTTCGGCCCCAGGGAGGCAAACCATTGATCGCTGAACTGGTTCCGCCATCGTGCCTTAAGCACCACCTGATAGCCATCGACATCGCCGGTGAAGGGAGATTGGACGGCTGCGCTGTACGACCATGCGTCGTGGTTGTAAGCAACGCGCAAGCCGGCGATCGCGCCGCCATCAATCTTGTCCAGGCGTTCAAGATCCTCGTCATTGTCGCGCCCCGGAATGTAACCAATAAAGGGCGACAGCTTCCAGTTGCCGTGGCGAATCAGGTTCCAGCCAAGACCATCGCGAATGTTAAAGTAGAAACGGTCACCATAGCTCACATTGATCGTCGGCCAGACCCTGGTTTCATAATCGTCGCTGCCAAGGTAGTCCGGAGTATAGAGTACACCCGCACCCAGGCTGGCGTCCCACGCCGAGTTTGCCAGGCCCGGGGTTGAAACAACCAACAGCGTCGTCGATGTGGCCAGTAGCCACGGACGTTTAACTTTTGACAGCATAGACGAGTTTTCCCGTTGTTTGGCTGCGCAGCCAAGGCGCAGCGAAATGTGTGCAGTGGGTCGCTATCGGATTAAGGCTCGGAAGGATTTCGGTACCCGGCCATCATTGCCATCATCCAGCCCGGGTACTCCTCCGGGATACGACTCACCTCGTCCAGAGCTTTACGCTCGTCATCAGACAATCGGATCTGTGCGGCCCGGATATTGGCTTTCAACTGATCTGGTCGCTTGGCACCAACAATAACACTGGATACAGGTTCCTGGTGCAGTAGCCACGCAAGAGCGATCTGGGCCACGGTGACGGGTTCGCCGTCAATCTGCTTTCCGTCAGCCACCTCACGCATGACCTTGATAACCTCTTTGCCCCGCTCGCGGTTAACCGGAGGGAAGTCGAACTTAGTGCGCCGGTTCTCCTCGGATACGTCCGGATCCTCGTATTTGCCGGAAAGGTAACCGCCGGCCAGCGGGCTCCACACCATCAACCCGACCTTTTCCGACGCCAGCATGGGGATCACCTCCCGTTCCAGGTCGCGCCCCACCAGGGTGTAGTACGCCTGCAGAGACGTTACCGGGCACAGGTTGCGGGCCCGGGTGATACCGATGGCCTTCATGACCTGCCAGGCGGCCCAGTTAGACAAGCCCACATAACGCACATGGCCCTGTTGCACCAGGGTGTTCAGTGCCTCCAGGGTTTCTTCGATCGGGGTGGCCGGATCAAAGCCATGGATCTGGTACAGATCAATGTAATCGGTCTGCAATCGCGCCAGGCTCGCCTTGCATTCGCTCATGATGTGGCCACGGGAAGCACCACGGGCATTGGGGCCCTCGCCCATGGGGCCGAGCACCTTGGTGGCCAGCACGACATCTTCCCGGCGAACGCCGAGGTTCTTCAGGGACTGGCCGACGATGCGCTCGCTGGCCCCGAAGCCATAGATGTTGGCGGTATCGATAAAGTTGATTCCCGCCTCCAGAGCGATCTTCACCAGTTCGTCGGCCTGTTCCTGCTGCAACTGGCCGATCAGGCCCCAGATGTCTTCATCACCGCCGAAGGTCATGGTTCCCAGGCAGAGTTCGGAGACGAACAAGCCCGAGTTTCCGAGTGCTGTGTAGCGTAACGGATTGTGATCAAATCTTGGCAGGTTGTGAGGGGTCATGTTGCACCTCCTGATAACAGGTTAATGTCACGACTTTCTGTCGCGTCTCATTCACTGCCATTCAAGCGCCAGTGTTGTTCCCTTCCGAAGCACTTTGGCAGCGAGCCCTTAAAAGTTGTGTAGCCGCATCAAATGGAGCTGGGTCTTGTGCTGTGCGTGCCGCCAGGTGGGCGCCTTCCAGCGTGGCCAGGGTTGCGCAGGCTTCTTGTGAGGGATCAGAAATGGACGAAATTGACCCATCCCTCAGGCCCAGTTCAAAGGTTGCCCTGGTCCAGTCCAGCACCATTGCCCGAACGCTACCCACCCGGTTGACAACCGCCTCGGGCAGGCTTTCGCGACAGATTGAAAAGGCAACGCACAGGCAGACGGTCTGGCCGTCATGCAGGGCACTTCGGTACACAGCGATGAGAGCACTCAGGCGTTCGCCGGCGCTGGAACAGGCCGCCTCTATTTCAACCAGCCGCTCTTTCAGGCTGGTGTGATACCGCTCGATCAAACGCTCCGACAAGTCCGCCTTGGTCGGAAAATGATAATGAATGGAAGCCTTTCTGATGCCAATGGCCTTCGCGAGATCCGCATAGCTGAATCCGTCAAACCCTCTTGATCGGGCGGTGCGCTCTGCGAAGTCTAACAGGGCGGTTCTTGTGTCACGGTTCATAATTAGTCAATGGTTAACGTCGTTCACTCAGGCAGTTGCCGTGTATGGCACCTTGATCAGGGGAAGGTTACGATTCCTTCCCCTGATCAAGCCCTTTTTGGCTCTTTGGCAGCCCAGAAATGTTCAGGCTCCTGCTGGTTACACTTCAGGGGTCCTGACAAACCGAAGGTGCCCTGTCTTCATCCAGATTTTCGCCCCACGGGCTCCGGCCGTTGCGGACAATGCTTCTCCTTCGGGCAGACGCAGCCAAGCATTCCTGCCCAGCACTTCATCGTTTACCGTGACATCGCCGTCCAGGACCAACACCTCGATCCCGCCGGCCGCCTCTGATGTCAAGTTAGCACCGGGCTCAAGCTTGCGGTGAGTGACCGTTTCACGCTCGTCCTCATGCAGGAGCGAGGTGGAAATGCCCTCCACCGGAGCACCCAGTTCCGCTTCCATGTTTTTGCTGAACTGGGTGCGGTCCGCCGGGTCGAACTGCCAGAGCTTGACAAAAATCGTACAGCCCTCGGCAGAGCCTGGTACATGAGAGGTGGTTGGCGGATTCCGCACATAGGTTCCCGCAGGATAATCCCCATGTTCGTCCTGAAACACACCGTCAAGTACGATGAATTCCTCACCACCGTCATGAGTGTGCGCCGAGAACCGGCTGCCTGGCGCATACCGCACAATACTGGTGGCACGGGCCACTTCGCCACCGATACGATCCAGCATTCGCCGCTCCACCCCTTTCATGGGTGAAGGGCGCCACTCAAGCTGGTCAGTATCAATGACCACGGGCTTTGTGAAATCTGCATTGATTTCCATGCTCTGTCCTCCGGTTAATCAGTCCGCCAAGCCAAAAGGCCCGGGCATCAGCCGGTAATCGACGGACGGGCCGCGACCCGGGCACGCCAGGCCAGGAGATGATCCAGGTGACCGGGAATGTCAACCTTGGCGAACTCTGCAAACACCAGTCCGGCATAAGCCGTGATATCCGCAACAGTGAAACGGTCACCAGCAAGAAACTCGTTTTCCGCAAGCACCTCGTTGAGATAGGCCATCGTGGACTGAGCGACCTCTTTCTGCTTATTACCCCAGTCAGGACATTGCCATGTCTCAAGGTCGGGCCCCAGTCCCCGGGTTGCGTGGTGGAAATACGCGCCCACCGCATTCATCAAACCGGATTCGGCACGAATATTCATCATCGCGATAACCGCACGCTCTTTAGGCGAGGCGCCCGTCAGGGAGGGCCCGTCAAACACACCGTCAAGGTACTCAGTGATGGCGTTGCACTGTGCAATGCAGGTGCCGTCATCAAGCTCCAGTACCGGCACGGTGGCATCGGGGTTCTTTGCCCTGAAATCAGTGGTACGGTGTTCACCACCCATGACATCCACCGGGACAAACACCACTTTATCGGTGGCACCTTTCTCGGCAAGGGCAATGCGAACGCGCAGCGGGTTGGGAAAGCCTTCAGTGTCGTAAATTTTCATTGGTTACCTCTGTTGGTCATTAAGCATACGACGTTTAATTTACCTATCAGTAGATAGGTGCGCAAGAGGCAATTTAATTAGTCTGCTTTGCTTTGAGCCGCTGACCAGACATTCCAGATGGCAAAAACCATTCAGGCCTCCTCGCAGTAACACCAGCCAGGGTTGCTCTGACATAGCCCGCGTTTCCTTCAGGCCCGGATTAAATCCAAGGTTAAACCTTTGATGTTATTATTTTTTATGTCCATGGATTTGAGATTTCAGCTGCTTTAGAAGGTCTTTGGAGCTCTCATAATACAGGGTGTAGAACTGATCCAGATCAGCCAGCTTGGCAAGCGTTTGTTCATTGGTAATGGTTGCCTTGGCTTCGGCGATCACCTCCTTTCTGGCCTCGAGCCGTTTTATCTGCCCTTCCACCAAGGCAGCGTAGGGATGGGGACGAATCGCGAAGAAGTCCTGGCGCTCACCCGGCATTGTTCGACGCGCAACAATGCCGAGTCTTTCAAGAAAGCACGTATTCGTACTGACGCTCGCCTTACTGACACGCAACGTATCCACAAGCTGCGATGAGCTGACGGGACCATCCGACACGATCAGTGTCGCCCAAAGTTGCCCAGCGATGCGGGAAAAGCCTTCAGATTGAGCCTGAAGACCGAGGCGCTCAATAAAACGCCTGTCTGATTCAGTCAGTGTTTTCATAATCAGAAGATTGCAATGAATTCTGCCAACCCCCGCCCAGCGCGCGATACAAATTAACCGTCGACTGCAAGTGATCGCGCCGCGTTTCCACGAGATCAAGTTCGGTTGTAAACAGGCTTCGTTCAGCGTCCAGCACCTCCAGGTAACTGGACGCGCCACCCTCAAAGCGCAATCGCGCAAGTTTAGCCGTGCTTCGCAGTGCTGCTACCTGCCGGGCCTGCGCTTCCAGGCGATCTTCGGTACCACGCACCCCGGCCATCGCGTCGAGCACCTCCCGAAACGCCACCTGAATGGCCTGACGATACGCAATCAGGGCCTGGCGTTGACGCGCCTCCGCCTGATTGACTAGTGCCTCGGAACGCCCGAAGTCCAGCAACGGGCCGACTAACGAGCCGCCCAACTGCCACGTGGATGCCGAACCCTGGAACAAGTCGCCACCGGACGCACTTCGCAGGCCCAGCAGCCCCTCGAATGAAATCCTGGGCAGAAACGCCGCCCGGGCAACACCGATTTCGGCGTTGGCCGCGATCAATTCCTGTTCGGCTGCGGCAATGTCGGGTCGCCGAACCATCAGATCTGCTGGTCGGCCTGCAGGGATACTGGCCGGAACATCCATCTCACCAATGGTATTCGCTACGGAAATATCACTACGTACAATCCGTTGTGGATCTCGCCCCAGAAGCACTGCCAAGGCGTTTCGCTGAAGGGAGCGCTGTTGGCGAAGCCTCGGAAGTTCGGATTCAGCGGCCGCAAGCTCGGATTCTGCCTGCCGCAGGGCCAATTCATTAATCTCGCCTCCTTCAAACCGGGCCCGTTGCAGGGCGACCGATTCGCGGCGGGACGACACGGTGCGTTCCGCGATGTCGATCTGACGATCAAGCGCACGCAAATTGAAGTAACCATTGGCCACCTCACCAATCACGGCCAGTCGCACGGCCTCGCGATTCGCTGCACTGGCCAGAAGCCGTGCCCGGGCTGCTTCGCTGGCATTGGCAAGCCGCCCCCAGAGATCCAGCTCGTACGATAGAACACCGCCAACCTGGATATCATTGAAGGGTTGACCACCAGTACTGTTGACGGACTCCTCACTCGGGCCCTGGCGCACCGCGGAGCCCTCCACCTCCAGAAGTGGGTATCGTTCTGCCTGCTGTCCGGTAAGGAGCGCCCTTGCTTCGGCAACCCGGGCAGCGGCGAGCTGCAGATCGTTGTTGGCATCAAGTGCCTCCTCAACAAGCGTGACAAGTGCCGGATCGCCATAGCCACGCCACCAGTCCAGAGGGAGTTTCTCGTCCGCCGAAAGTCGTGCGGACGTCCAGTTTTCCGGCATCGACGGCTCGGGCTTCTTAACAGTCGGCGCGAGTGAGCAGCCACCAAGTGACAACACCATCAAAGTGGTCAGCAATACCTTAACGGTCATCAGCCACACCTCCATTTGCCCGTCCGGGAGCGGCCGCAGCCGAGTCATCCTGGTCTCTGGAGCCACTCAGAAAATCCGTGATACGGCGGACGACCACATAGAACAGTGGAATAAAGAACGTCGCCAGTATCGTTGCCGAAATCATGCCGCCAAGAACCGCCGTTCCTATCGCAATACGGGTGGTTGCACCGGCACCACTGGCGAAAGCAAGCGGCAACACACCCATGCCGAAAGCAACCGATGTCATCAGAATCGGCCTCAAGCGCACTCGCGCCGCTTCCTTGGTTGCCTCGATCAATTTCATTCCCTGATCCTCTAACGAGCGGGCGAACTCCACCAGAAGTATAGCGTTGCGCGCAGTCACACCAACGGTGGTCAGAATGCCAACCTGGAAGAAGACGTCGTTAGGAAGCCCGCGAACCATCGCTGCAAGTACCGCCCCGAGTACGCCCAAGGGCACCGCCAGCATCACGGAAATGGGTATGGTCCAACTTTCGTAGAGCGCGGCGAGCGCCAGAAACACCACCAGTGCCGACAGCGCGTAAAGCAGGGATGCCTGGGCACCGGCCTGGCGCTCCTGATAGGACAGGCCGCTCCAGGCGCCGGCCACACCGTCCGGGAGTTGAGCGATCAAACGTTCGACCTCCGCCATGGCCTCACCGGTACTGTAGCCCGGTGCCGGCTCACCCTGAATCTGACGGGACGGAACACCGTTGAAACGCTCAAGGCGCGGTGAGCCATACTCCCAGCGTCCGTTCGTCACTTCGCTCAACGGGGTCATCTCTCCGTTAGCGGCTCGCAGATACCACGCCTCAAAATCCTCAGGCAGCATCCGGAAAGGGGCATCACCCTGAACATAGACTCGCTTGACCCGCCCCTCATGGAGAAAATCGTTAACGTATTGCGAGCCCCAGGTCACCGACAGAAGTCGACTGATCTCGGACGGCTCTATGCCAAGGGCCTGCGCCTTTTCGTAATCAATGTCCACTTTGTAGCGGGGATTGTCCGCCAAACCGTTGGGGCGCACACTCGTCAGCACGGGGCTTTCGGCCGCCAACTGCAGCAATTGACCTTGCGCTGCCATGAGCGCTTCATGCCCGATGGCACCCCGATCCTGTAAACGCAATTCAAAGCCCAGGGCCTGCCCCAATTCCGGTATCGGTGGCAAATTGAAAGCAAAAGCCCGCCCATCACGCACCAGCCCGGCAAGCGCCCGGTTCGCCCGCTGAATGATCGCGTCGGCGCTTTGCGTCTCGGGATCGCGCTCACTCCATGGCTTGAGATTGACGAACGCCAGTCCCGCGTTCTGCGCCCGGCCAGCGAAGCTGAAACCAGCGATTGTGAAGAGGCCCTGCACCTCATCCTGGTCCATGAAGTAATCTTCGATAACCTGAATCGTATCGATTGTGCGCTGCTGGGTCGCACCGGCGGGCAACTGATACTGCACCACGGCGAACCCCTGGTCTTCCGCGGGCAGGAACCCGCCGGGCAACCGCACAAAGAGAACGGCCACCAGGCCGACGATGCCCAGGAACGCCAGTGTGTAGAGCCAGGCGTGGCGCGCCGTATGGCCAACCAGGCGGACATAGCCCCGGGTCAGTCGCCCCAGGCCTGCCTCAAACCAGCCGAACAGTTTTTGCAGCAAGGTTCTTTCATGCGTGGGCTTGAGGATCCGACCACACAGCATGGGGCTCAGAATCAGAGCCACCAGCACCGAAAGCACCATGGCACCAGCAATACTCAGGGAAAACTGCCGATAGATTGCCCCGGTGGAGCCCGGAAAGAAGGCCATCGGGATAAACACCGCAGACAACACCACGCCGATGCCAATCAGCGCGCTGGCTATCTGCCCCATGGACTTGCGCGTCGCCTCCATCGGGCTCAGGCCGTCCTCATGCATCACACGCTCGACGTTCTCAACCACCACGATGGCGTCATCCACCAGAAGGCCGATCGCCAATACGAGACCGAAGAGAGTGAGCATGTTGATGGAAAAGCCGAAGGCCGCCATGATCGCAAAGGTGCCCAGCAGCACCACCGGGATTGCGATCGCTGGTATCAGGGTAGCCCGCCAACTCTGGAGAAATACCAGCATGACCAGGACCACCAGGGCGATTGCCTCGATGATGGTTGTGACCACCGCGTCGATGGAGGCCTCCACGAAGGGGGCCGTCTGGTAGGGATACCGAATCTCCACCCCTTCCGGAAAATACGGCTCGAGCTCCTGGAGCCGCGCTTTAACAGCCTCTGTGACCGCAAGCGAGTTGGCACCCGGCGCCAGATTGATGCCAAGGCCGGCTGCCGGCTCGCCATCGTAGAAAGTGTCAATCTGGACTGCACCGCCGCCCAGCTCAACGCGGGCAACATCCCCCAGGCGCACCCGGGACCCGTCGGGCATACTCTTGAGCAGGATGTTGCGGAACTCTTCGGTTGAGGTGAGCAAGGTCTGGGCGGTGACCGTGGCATTGAGCTGCTGACCCTCGACCGCGGGCAGCCCGCCGAGCTGGCCGGCGGTGACCTGGGCGTTTTGCGCCTCGATGGCGGCGCTCACGTCGGCGACGGTCAGGCCGTAATTGGTCAACGCCGAAGGGTCCAGCCAAATCCGCATCGCATATTCAGAGCCGAAAACCTGCACGCTGCCGATACCAGTCACCCGTCCAATGGGTTCGGCTAACTCGGAGCTGATAAAATCGGCGATATCCAGCTTGCTGAGGCGACCGTCGGTAGAGACGAATGCCATTACCATCAGAAAACTGGTGCTGGATTTCTCGACGCTGATCCCCTGCTGGCGCACCACTTCCGGGAGTCGGGGTTCCGCCAGTTTGAGCTTGTTCTGCACCTGGACCTGGGCAATGTCCGGATCGGTGCCCGCCGCAAAGGTGAGAGTAACCGTAGCGTGGCCTGAGGAATCCGCTGTCGACCCCATATAGAGCAGATTGTCGAGGCCGGTCATCTCTTGTTCGATGACCTGAACCACAGTATTGGACACGGTGTCCGCCGAGGCGCCAGGATAATCGGCCTGAATCTCCACCGCCGGCGGCGCCACCGACGGGTATCGCTGGACCGGCAAAACGAAGATCGCCATGATGCCCGCCAACATGGCGACAATGGCCAGAACCCAGGAAAAAACGGGCCTGGAAATGAAGAAATTAATCATTGTGCGGGGCCCTCGTCGTCGGAGGCGCTTTTCTGTGAACTATCCTTGCCACTGGCTTGCTGGTTTTGGGTGGGATGTAATGGAACATCTGCCTCAACCGGCTTCACCTTGGCCCCTGGCCGAACCTTTTGCAGACCGGAGACGATAAGGCGATCCCCCGGCTCTAACCCGTTCTCCACCAGCCAGAAAGCGCCAATGGCCCGCTCTGCCTCTAACTGGCGGGCAACAACTTCTCCCTGCGGGTTGACCAGCAACGCCGTGGCCTCGCCTTGCGGATTACGGCTCACGCCCTGCTGCGGCGCCAGAAGGGCGTTCTCCCGCACCCCCTCGCTCAGGCGAACGCGCACGTACATTCCAGGCAGAAGGTCTTCGTCAGGATTGGGGAAAACCGCCCGCACAGTGACCGAACTGGTGCTTTGGTTGACGGTAACATCCGCAACGTCAACGCGTCCCTTATGCGGATAGAGAGTACCGTCATCGCGCAACAAAACAGTCTCGGCTTCATTTAGGCCGGGCTTAGAAGCCGCGCCCTCATTCAGAGACGACCGAATTCGAGCCAGTTTTTCGACCGGTAGCTGAATATCGACATACATGGGATCAAGCTGAACCACGCGCGCCAGGACCTGGGGCTGATTGGCGGTTACCAGTGCACCCTCCGTGTACAGTGTCGGGCCAATGCGCCCGGCGATGGGAGCCTTGACCTCGGTATACGCCAGCTCGATACCCGCCGTTTCGACCATCGCCTCGGATCGGGAGACATCCGCCCGGGCTGCCTCCAAGGCCGATAGCGCTTCATCACGCTGACGCTTGCTGACCGCATTCTTCTCAAACAAGTCTGACGTACGTGCCCACTCCCGCTGAGCCTGTCGCAATTCGGCCTGTGCGCGCTCCAGTTCTGCCTGGGCCCGTTGATGGGCAGCACGGTATCGGTTGGGGTCGATCTGGTAGAGGACCTCACCTGCTTTGACCTGGGCGCCTTGTTCAAACAAGCGCTCCTGCAAAATGCCCGTGACTTGCGGCCTCACTTCCGAGATACGGTAAGCGGCGGTCCTGCCCGGCAGTTCCATTGAAAGGTTCACACGCTGCGGCTGCATTTCAACAACCCCGACTTCCGGAGGCGGCGGCGCTGACCGTTCAGCCTTTGCCTGACCGGAGGAATTGTCACAACCAGCCAGCAAAAGAACCGCCAACCACATTGGCAACATGCGGACCCCAAATAGCCGCACCATCAAACTCTTCTCTGTCTGCATATAACTAACCTCTGAATGGGCAAAAGACTCAAAAACCGTTCAATTCATGCCTTCACTTATAACCACCTGAATCCGTGAGTTCAACCGGCTGAAACTGTATCCAAAGCCTGCAATAACAAAGCCTTGGGCGATATAATAGCACCTGACATCCATTCACCCAGTCAGTGCATTTAGTTCATGCGTACTTTCACT
>NZ_JAJSPB010000022.1:0-62161 GCF_021282325.1 Marinobacter sp. G11 | reverse complement strand
TGGCCGCTGATCGACGTCAGACTGCACGTTCCGGCATTATCAACCTGCTTTTGACCAAGTGATGGCTCCCGTTAGCGCCGATGGCGCTTTGCGGAGTATACTGGCCTGCAAAGTCACTGATTCAGGTATTATCAAACAGCAATCAGAGTTTTCCGCAAACCCGACTAATTGAGCATACACTCCCGGCTGTATAACTGACTGACCTGGCGCCGTTTTTGCCGCAGCCTGTTGCCCCGGTCATTGCCGTATCCGGCCCTGAGCTGGCCCTGAATCCGGTCCAGCTGCTTTCGGTATTTCTCACACTGTCTGGCCAGCTTTTCGGTTTCCCGGGCCCGGGCATATCGGTCCCTGGAACCGGGCACCAGCAAGCGGTCCACTTCCGCCCGGCTCCGGCGCACCTTGTCGGCCTGGCGGATGTTCTCACTCATGGGCACGGTCACCGGCGGCTGTACCGTCACACTGGCATGCCGCTGCTGTTTGGGAGGCGTATCGGAGAAGTGGATGGCGCCGTTGGCATCCGTCCAGCGGTAGATCTCAGCGGTCGCGGGTGTTGCCAGCGCCACACATAGCAGGCTCAGGGCCATTATCCTTGGCATGATTCCACATCCTGTGAAAGTGTTTATGACTAATCTGGTTATGGTATTGCTTGCATTGATCAAACATTACGCCAGAATATTCTGCAGGAAACTGCTGCTATTTTCACCAAAACCCTACAAAGCGGTATTGATTTCCACGGCTACAGTCCGTAAAACATGCGCCTTTGAATGACAGCCCCCAGGAGTCACCCCATGGCGGAACCCGCGCCTCTGATTTGCAGGGACATCCACAAGACCTTTGATCAGCTTGAAGTCCTCAAGGGCATCTCTCTGGAAACCCGCAAGGGCGACGTGGTTTCCCTGATCGGCAGCTCCGGTTCAGGTAAAAGTACCTTTCTGCGCTGCATTAACCTGCTGGAAACACCCACTTCCGGCGACATTATCGTGCACGGTGACCCAATCCGGTTCAAAAACAACCGCAAGGGCGAGCGCATTCCGGCCGATAACCGGCAGGTAGAACTGATTCGCGCCCGGCTTTCCATGGTCTTCCAGGGTTTTAACCTGTGGTCCCACATGACCGTTCTGGAAAACATTATAGAAGCCCCGGTGAATGTCCTGAAAATTCCTAAAAAGGAAGCCATCGAGCGGGCCGAGGCGTATCTGAACAAAGTCGGCATCTATGAGCGCAAGGATTACTACCCGGCCCAGATGTCCGGCGGCCAGCAGCAGCGTGCGGCCATTGCCCGAGCCCTGGCCATGGAACCGGAAGTGATGCTGTTTGACGAACCCACCTCTGCCCTGGACCCGGAGCTGGTGGGCGAAGTATTGAAAGTTATGCAAAGTCTGGCCGAGGAAGGCCGCACCATGATTGTGGTTACCCACGAGATGGCTTTTGCAAGGGATGTGTCTACCCAGGTCCTGTTCTTGCATCAGGGCGTGATTGAGGAGCAGGGATCACCGGACAAGGTGTTCGATCACCCGGAATCCGAGCGCATGAAGCAATTTCTTGCTCCCAAGTTCTGAATCCCGGTGCTATCTTGAAACCGGTAATGGAACTGAAACTTCCACAAAGAATAAAGCCTTAACGGCAAATTACTGGAGAAGTGACACATGAAAAAACTGATTGTTGCAGCAAGCTGTGCCCTGGCCATGATGACCGGCACCGCCCAGGCCCAGGATCTGCGGATCGCCTTTGATGTTCCCTACGAGCCGTTCGAGTACCGTGATGACAACGGCGAACTGACCGGTTTCGAAGTGGAGCTGGCAACCGCCATGTGCGAAGAACTGCAGGCCAACTGCGAGTTCGTTATCCAGGCGTGGGACGGCATGATTCCCGGCCTGCTGGCCCGTAAGTTCGACCTGATCATGTCTTCCATGTCGATCACCCCGGAGCGCGCCGAGCGGGTGCTGTTCTCCGAGCCGTACTACATCACCCCGGGCGGCTGGTTCGGCCCTGAGTCTTTCAACACTGACGTCACCGATATGGACGCCATGAAAGACAAGACCGTGGGCGTGCAGCGCGGCACCACCATGGACACCTACGTAACCGAGAACATGGGTGGCGTGGTGAACATCAAGCGCTACACCACCGCTGAAGACATGGTCCTGGACCTGGAAGGCCAGCGTCTGGACGCGGTCTTTGTTGACTATCCGGTAGGCGAGCAGACCATCCTGAACCGCGAAGGCTACAAAGAAGTCGGCGAATCGGTAAAACTCGGTGAAGGTGTTGGCGTTGCCATGCGCAAGCGCGATGCCAAGCTGGCTGACGACGTGAACGCGGCCCTGAAGAAGCTGAAAGAAGATGGTACCTACGACACCATCATGCAGAAGTACTTCAACTACGACATCAAGATTTAACCTGACCCCGGGAGCAGCCTGATGGCTGCTCCCCTGCTTTCCGGACATTCCCATGCTTGATCTGAAAGGCTATGGCCCGGCCCTCGCTGAAGGCGCTGTGGTTACCATTGAACTGGCCTTCTTCTCACTGGCACTCTCCCTCACCCTGGGCCTGCTTGGCGCCTCGGCGAAGCTCTCTGGCAGCCGGGTGCTGACCGGTGTCGCCACCGCCTACACCACGCTGATTCGTGGCGTGCCAGACCTGGTGATGATGCTGCTGTTCTATTACGGCGGCCAGGTGGCGGTGAATGCCCTGTCGGACTATCTGTGGGAAACCCGTGAAATCGACTTCTTTTTCCAGTTCGACCCGTTCATCTCTGGCGTGGTGACCATCGGGCTGATTTTCGGCGCCTATATGACGGAAACCTTCCGGGGCGCGTTCCTGGCTGTTGAAAAGGGCCAGATCGAGGCCGCCAGGGCCTATGGTTTTTCCACCTGGCACACCTTCCGTCGGGTGATGGTTCCGCAGATGCTGCGCCATGCCCTGCCCGGCATCGGCAATAACTGGCAGGTGCTGTTAAAGACGACTGCGCTGGTGTCGATCATCGGCCTGACCGATATGGTGCGGGTGGCGGAAGAAGCCGCCAAGGCCGAGCGCATGCCGTTCCACTTCTTTATTCCGGTGGCGGCGGTTTACCTGGCGCTGACGGCGGGTTCGGAGTTGTTCATCAAGTGGCTCGACAAGCGGGCCAATGTCGGCGTGGTTCGGGGGAATTAAGTGATGCCTGATTTCATTGCCGAGTGGCTGAACCAGAACGATATTTTTAATGCCATGACCCTCATGGAGTACTGGGATGGCCTGGTCACTACGGTGCACCTGGTGTTCCTGTCGCTGGTGATTGGCCTGGTTGTGGCGGTGCCACTGGCGATCCTGCGCACCGTGAAGAATCCGTTCGTGTCTGGCCCTATCTGGCTGTACACCTATCTGTTCCGCGGCACACCGCTGCTGATCCAGCTGTATATCATTTACTACGGTGTGGCGCAGATTCCGGGTATTCAGGACACTTTCTGGTGGGAGATTTTCAAGGAACCGCTGTACCCTGCCCTGCTGGCGTTCACCCTGAATACTGCTGCCTATACCACGGAGATTATCCGGGGGGCGATTATTTCTACGCCCAATGGCGAGATTGAGGCGGCGAAGGCTTACGGTATGAACTGGTTCCTGCGGATGCGGCGGATTATTCTGCCGAGTGCGGCGCGGCGGGCGGTTCAGGCATACTCGAATGAGGTGATTTTTATGCTTCATGCGAGTGCGATTGCCAGTGTGGTGACGATTGTGGATCTTACGGGGGCGGCGCGGAATATTTATTCGCGGTTTTATGCTCCTTTTGAGGCGTTTATTTTTGTGGCGCTTTGCTACATGGCTTTGACGTTTATTCTGGTGTTTGTTTTCCGCAAACTGGAAAATCATCTTTTGCGGCATCAGCGGCCTTTGAACTCCTGAGTCCAGGTTACTGATTCCTGGCGGCCGGCAGCGGTGCCAAGGCCAGCCAGCAGGGAGCGCCTTCCGGGAACCGCTACGAGCACATCCATGTGCGCTTCTCTCAGGCCATCCTTGGCCTTCGAAATTCCCGGAAGGCGCTCCCTGCCGGCTGTCCCCAAACATCTGACGGGGCTTCCTGTTTCGCCTCTTCTCTGCGGAGAGTCTATGAACGCTTCAAACCATCTCTTTGACTTCCACCCTGACTGGCTGGCTCATACCCTCGCCTCGGCCTCCGCTGATCTACCCGAAACCAAGCGACAGTTGCCGGACGGAACACAGGTTTCACGGAAGGCCAACGGCGTGTTGTGGCTGACGCCGCCGGCCGGGCGGGAGAATGTGAATAATGAAGCGCTGATTGTGTCGGCCGGGGTTCATGGGAATGAGACGGCGCCGATTGAGGTTTTGAACGGGTTGGTGTCGGAGTTGTTTGCCGGGGAGTGCCAGCTGGGGTGTCCGGTGTTGCTGATTCTGGGTAATCCGCCCGCGATGGTGGCGGGGCAGCGGTTTGTGGATGTGAATATGAACCGGCTGTTTAACGGGGCTCACGGGCAGGCGAAGTATAAGGGGTTGCCGGAGGCGCGGCGGGCGCAGTTTCTGGAGGAGATGTGCCGGCAGTTTGCGATGGCGCATCATGGGTTGGCGTTGAGTCACTATGATCTGCATACGGCGATCCGGCCGTCGAAGCGGGAGCGGTTTGCCTTGTATCCGTTTGTGCCGGGGCGGTCGGCGCCGGCGGTTCAGTGTGAGTTTTTGCTGGAGGCGGAGGTTGAGACTTTGCTGCTTCAGCACCAGGAATCCACGGTGTTTTCGTCGTTTACATCCAGCCTTTTGAAGGCCGAGAGTTTTACGGTGGAGCTGGGTAAGGTTGAAGCGTTCGGGCGTAATGATTTGCGGCGCTTTCGGGGCATTGAGCGGGCATTGCGTCGTCGGTTTTCTGGAGCGGCCGCACCACAGGCCCGGCCGCCGTTTGACCGGTTAACGGTGTTCGAGGTGGTGCATGAGGTGTTGAACACCGGGCCGTCGTTCCGGTTTCATGTGCCGGATGAGGTGGCGAATTTTACCCAGTACCAGCCCGGCACGGTAATCTGGGAAGATGACAAAACCAGCTACCGGGTGGGTACGGCGCCGGAGGCGGTGGTGTTTCCCAATCCCCACGTGCCGGTTGGGCAACGTGTGGGTTTGATGATTCGTGCGAAGAACGAGTTCAGGGCCGGGTGATGACCCGGCCCTGCTGTTTTACGCCGGGGCGTTTTCCGGCTCGGCTACCGGCAGTTTGATGACCTTGGCGCACACTGATGGAATCACAAGCAGGGTGAGCACGGTACTGGCCAGCAGGCCGGAGATGATGGCCCAGGCCATGGGTGGCCACAGCGTGGAGCTGGAGAATGCCAGCGGCAGCAGGCCGGCCACGGTGGTGGCTGTGGTCAGCAGGATGGGGCGCGTACGTTGTTCTACCGCGGTGCGCACGGCATCGGCAATGGCCCGGCCTTTTTCCAACTCCCTGTCCATCACATCCAGCAATACAATCGCGTTGTTCACCACAATGCCTACCAGCGCAATCACCCCAAGCAACGACTGAAAACCGAACGGCGAGCCGGACAAGACCAGCCCCGGGAAGATTCCCACGGTGGCCAGCGGCACCGTCAGCAGGATGATGCCAACCCGACGGAAGGAGTTGAACTGCAGTAGCAGGAAAAACAGCAGCAACAGGATGCCGATGGGCGCTGCGGTCAGCAGGGCACTGTTGGCATTGTTGGAGCCTTCGGCATCGCCGCCCAGCTCTACCCGGGTACCGGCGGGCAGGGGTTGTTCGTCCAGTGCTGCGAACAAGCCGTCCAGGGCCTGGCTGAAGCTGTAGCCGTCTTCCAGGTTCGCCGTTACCGCATTCACCCGCACGCCGTTTCTCAGGTATCGGGCCGCCGGCTCCCAGGTGGTTTCAACCGTGGCCACGGCCGACAGCGGAATGGCATCCCCCTGGTCGTTGTAGGTGTTCACCGACAACAGGCGTGACAGCGACAACGCGGTGCCTTCCCGGGAGCGCAGGATGATGGGGATAGGATCATCTTCCTGCCGGTAACGCTCGGCCACCACGCCATAGCTCTGGCCGTACAGGCTCTGGGCTACGTCTGCACGGGTCAGGCCGTAACGGGCGGCGGTGGCGTCGTCTACGTTGATGGCAATGCTGGGCACACCGATGTCCAGGTCGTGCCGTACGTCAACGGTGCCGGTTACGCCACGCAGCACACTGAACACCTGCTCGGTGGCACGGGCCCGGGTAGCGTCATCGGGGTGATAAATTCGCACTTCAACCGGCGCGGTACGCGGCGGCCCCTGCCCCAGAATACCGGCAGAAATATCCAGCTCCGGCACGGTGGGCGCCAGCTCATGGCGAATCCAGTCTACGAGGTCTGTGGTGTCTTCGAGCGCCGGCGTACGCACCACCAGCCTGGCCCGGTTAGGTGCCTGGGGCGCTCGCTGCAGGTTGTAGTAAAACGCCGGGCCGGTGAAACCGACAAACCGGTGCACTTCCAGGGTTTCCGGGCGGGCGCGAATGGCCCGTTCCAGCTCCGCAGCGGCCTCAGAGGTTTGTGCCTGGTCGGTGCCTTCGGGCAGATACACTTCTACAATCACCCGGGGCCGGTCTGCGTTGGGGAAAAACTGCTGGGCCATGAACGGCGTCATGCCCACGCTGATGGCGACCAACAGAGTGCCCGCGACAATCAAACGGCCCGGATAGCGATACACCAGGCCCCCCAGCGAACGGGCCAGGCCCATCAGCCGGTCTTTGTGGATATTCTTTCGCGGCTTGAGGAACCGGGCCGCCAGCAGCGGCACGGCGGAAATGGCCAGCAGGTAACTGACCGACAGCGTGAGCATGATCATCACCGGCACGCCACGGGTGAAATCAGCCGCACCGCCCTTGGCCATCAGCAGGGGTGCGAAGGCTGCCAGCGTGGTGCCGGTAGACGCACCCAGTGGCCCGGCCAGCTCGCCAACGGCCTTGCGCAGGGCATCCAGCCGGCGCATGCCTTCGTCCAGGTGACCCTGGATGTTCTCCACAATCACAATGGCGTTATCAATCAGGATACCGAGCGAGATCACCATGCCGATCACGGCAATCTGGTGCAGCACGCCACCGCCCAGGTCGTACAGCCCCACACTGATCAGGGCCACCATGGGCAGGATGGATGCCACCAGCAGCCCCATGCGAATACCCATGCCGGTAAACACCACCGCTACGATAATCAGCACCGACAGCACCAGGCTCCAGGCCAGGTCGTCCAGCCGGTCGGATACCTTGTCGGGCTGGAAGAACATCTCGCGGATTTCGTAGGGCTCGAAGTCAGCACGTACCTGTTCCAGCCGCTCGCGAATACGCTCGCCGAAACGGATGGCGTCGGTGGAACCTTCTTCCATGATCACCGAAAGCAGCACGACCCGCTCACCATCAAACCAGGTTTCCGGCTGCCGGGGCTCCGCCGGGCCGCGCCAGACTTCCGCGGCTGCCGCCAGCGGCACCTGGGAGCCATCCGGCAACTCGATGGGCGTAGCGCGAATGGCGTCGATATCAGCAAACTCGGTATTGGGAAGAACCGACAACCGCTTGCCTTCCACCACCACAAAGCCCCCGGGGATGGTCTGGTTTCGCCGGGCCAGGGTATCCAGGATGCGTTTGGGCGCTACACCAAGGCGGTAAAGCGCGGCGTCGTCCAGCGCCAGGGTAATCTGTTCGTCGGCGTCGCCCTCAAGGTCGATACGGGAGATGCCGGGAATATCCAGCAGGTTCTGCTTCAGTTTCTCCGCCACACCGGAGAGTTCGGTGACGGACGACGAACCACCCACCGCAAGCACCACCGCAGGAATATCAATCAGCCGGTCATCCAGGGTCATCAGGCCGACATCGTCCGGGAAATCCTGCCGTGCCCGTTCCATGGCCTGGCGCACCCGGTCCCAGGCGCTGTCAGTGTCGTAGATGTGATCACGCAGTTTCAGGCGGGCCAGCGCCACGCCGGTGCGTGCTGTGCCCTGGCTCCAGTCCAGCTCTTCCACCTGGCGCAGTTCATCGGTCAACGGGCGCAGTACCAGGCGCTCAACCGCCTCGGCACTGGCGCCCGGATAGCTCACGGTCACCATGCCGGCCCGGTACGGAAAGGTAGGGTCTTCCTGGCGTGGCATGGTGCTGTAGGCGGCAATGCCCAGCACACAGAGCATGGTTACCACCATGCCCAGCAAACGCTGGTAATTCAGCAGGCGGCGGGTCATCAGCGCACCTCCACGGTGTCGCCATCCACCAGCCGGGTCATACCGGCATAGACCACCTGGTCACCGGGGTTCAGGGCACCGGCGTGAATCATTACCCGTTCACCGATCACCCGGTCCACTTCCACCGGCACCTTGTAGGCCACGGAATTTTCAACCCGGAACACGCTGGTGCCCGTGCTGTCCCGCATCACCGCCAGCAAGGGCACGGTGACCGCAGATTCCTTAACCGGGGCGATGCCAACCTCCACCGGTTCACCGGCAGAAAGCGAATTCGGCGGCAGGCTCACCAGCACCGGATGCAGCTCGCCACGGATGGAACTGCCCTGGGCAATTTCCACCACCGTGCCGGTAGCCGGCTCCCGGTTGCGGTCCTGCACCAGCCAGACCGGCAGCTCCTGCCCGAGCCGCACATGGCCCAACAGATGTGCGGGCACCCGCACTTCCACTTCACGGCCCAGTGGCGAAGACAGGCGAACCACCGGCTGCCCGGCGGCGACAAATTCGTCCCGCTCTACCAGCAGGGCTTCTACCTGGCCGGCAAACGGGGCTTTCAATACGCTTTCTTCCAGTAACCGGGTAGCTTCCGCCAGGGAGGCCCGGGCCGTAGCCATGCTGGCCCGCAGGGAATCCCTCCGGGCGGCGATCTGTTCCAGGTTCTGTTCCGAGACCACACCGCGCTGGTGCAAGCGGCTGGAGCGCTCCCATTCCCGCTGGGCCTGGTCGTACTGGGTTTTCAGTTCATCCAGCCGGGCCGCAGCAGAATCCCTTGCCGGTTCCAGGGCCGGGTTATACACACTGGCCAGCACATCTCCGGCTTTCACTGTCTGCCCCAGTTCCACCGGCCGCTCTTTCAGCGTACCGCTCACCTGAAAAGTCAGGGTGGCCCGTTGGGCCGCCCGCACAATACCGGAGAAGCGCAGCGGAATTTCCACCACCTGGCCACCGGTTACCTCGGCCACCCGAACCGATACCGGCTGGTCTGCAGCCTGTTCGGAGGCACTGCTGTTGCAGCCGGATAAAGACACGACAGCCAGCAGTATGCTGGCCAGAGTTATTGGCAATGAACGCGCGAAGAGAGACATGACTGGTCAGCCCCGTTCCCTGAATAGATGATTTGTTGGCGCCTGTTTCCGTCAGAAGCCGCCGTTGTTTTCCCGACATCATGTCACTCTTTGACAAATTGTCAATAATCGGCTTTTATCCTCTATCAGTTATCATTCAGGCCATGACCACAACACCGGAAGCACCATGAACGAGCCGTTGAAAACACGCAGGGAACGGGAAAAACAGGCAAGGTACGATGCCATTCTGGACGCCGCCGAGCTGGTGTTTTCCGAGAAAGGCTACGAGCGCACCTCCATGGACGACATCGCCCGCACCGCCAGCCTGAGCCGCGCGTTGCTGTATGTGTACTTCAAGGATAAGGCGGCGATTCAGCGGGGCATCATGCTGCGGGCCGGCCAGAGCCTGGTCGCCCGGTTCGAGCAGGCACGCACAGCGGCAGATACCGGGCTGGCCCAGATCCGGGCCATGGGAGATGCCTACTACCGGTTTTACCGGGAAGAGCCGGATTACTTTTCGGCCCTGACCAAGGCCTCAACCGCCATGGCAGAGGCTGAGCAGGAACAGGCGTCGGAGATGATGTGTTCCAGGAACGAGCTGATGCAACTGATGGAAGCGGCCATCCACAAAGGCCTTGAGGATGGCACAATGAGCCGGGAGCGCATCACCTCGCCGGCCCAGACCGCGTTGTATCTGCGCGGCGCCCTGCACGGGGTGATCATGCTGTGCCAGGCAGAAGCGGGGGAAAACCCGGACTTTCCCGCCGACAACCTGATTCATCACACCATGGACATGCTCACCCGCTCTATTGCCAGCTGATGCCTGTCACAGCTGGAAATCGTAGATCGAGCCCAGCCCCAGTATACCGGTCAGTTCATCCAGGGCCTTGCGCACTTCGTCCAGCAGCATGGGGTCTGCCAGGTCCTGCTGGCTCAGCTCATCCCGGTAGTGGGCATTAACCCACGCGGTCAGGCGGTCGTACAGGGCATCGGTCAGAATCACACCCTGATTGATGGCACGCCGCTCTTCATCGCTCAGCACCACTCGCAGACGAAGGCAGGCCGGGCCGCCGCCATTGCGCATGGACTGCTTTACATCGAACACTTCCACTGCGGTAATGGGGCCATTCTGTTGCAGCAGGCTGTCCAGGTAACGGCTGACCGATGTCACCTCGCGGCATTCACCGGGCACCGCCAGCAACATGCCATCCGGGGTATTCAACAGCTGGCTGTTGAACAGGTACGAAACTACGGCATCTTCAATCGGTACCTCTGCCGCTGAGACCCGCACCGGTTGCAGTTCGGTTCCGGCCAAACGCGCCCGGATATCCGACAGCACTCCGCCTTCATCCAGAAACGCCAGCTCGTGGTAGAACAGACAGCTACCATTACCCACCGCAATCACATCGTTGTGGAACACCCCGGCATCAATGGCCGCCGGGTTCTGCTGGGCGAATACCGCATGGCGGTCGTCCAGCCCGTGCAACCTTGCAATCGCCCGGGAGGCCTCCAGCGTCTGCCGGGCCGGGTACTTCACCGGTGCCGGAGCGCTTTCATTGAACGCCGCCTGGCCATACACAAACAGCTCCACCCCGGGGTCACCATAACCGGCACACAAACGGGTATGGTTGGCGGCGCCTTCGTCACCAAAGTGACTGACGGATGGCAGGGCCGGATGGTGGGCGAAATAGCTTTCATCGGTGAAGATGGCTTTCAGGGCCCGGCCCGTCACCCTATGTTCGATGGAGCGATGGAACTTGGCACTCAGGTTGGCCGGGGTGAAGTGCACGCGGTGGTCTGCGGTATCGGCGCTTGGCGATACCGTAGCGGCATTGGCGGTCCACATGGCCGAGGCAGACGACACCGCCGCCAGGATGGCCGGATCCGCCTGCGCAGCCTGTTCCAGAACCTGCCGGTCGCTGCCGGCAAAGCCCAGGGCCCGCAGGGTGGGAATATGGGGCCGCTCGTGGGGCGGCAGAACCGCCTGCACATAGCCCCTGTCTGCCAGTTTTTTCATCTTGGCGAGGCCCTGCAGGGCTGCCTCTTTGGGGTTGGACACGGCGTTCACGTTAGACTTCGACGCCACATTACCCCAGGACAACCCGGCGTAATTGTGGGTAGGGCCGACCAGGCCGTCGAAGTTCGCTTCAACTGCGTGTGTTGCCATCTCTCTCACCTTCGGTGCGGAATTCGTAATTGATCTTTCAGGGGCGCCAGCCGAACCGGGTCTCCGAACTCTACCCGAAGCGCATCTGCCACATCCCGGGGCAACCGGATGGTATCCGGCTCGATGCAGTCCACGGGGATGGTGGTTACCCGGAAATCCCGGAACGAGCGGTTGGAGATCATCACCCGCTGCTCCGGCGGCACATCGAGATCAACGGGCTTGCTCACCACCATGGCGTGCCGGTTGACGGATTCGCGGATGCTGCGGATGTTATGAATAAAGGCCTCCACCACCGGGCCGCCGTCGAAGATATCGACCATGCCGTTAAAGTTGAAGCCCTCGGCTTCCAGCATCTTCAGGGCCGGCAGGGTGTTGTCGTGCACCCGGCCAATCACCGCCCGGGCGCTGTCGGGCAGCATGGGCAAGTAAATGGGGTATTTCGGCATCAGTTCAGCAATGAAGGACTTATTGCCCAGGCCGGACAGCCGGTCCGCCTGGCTGAACTCCATGTCGAAGAACTTGCTGCCAAGGGCATCCCACAGGGGGCTCTGGCCATTGGCATCCGACACGCCACGCATTTCTGCGAACACCTTGTCGGAGAAATGCTTGCGAAATTCGTCCAGGAACATGAACCGGCAGCGGGACAGTAGCAACCCGTTGCCGCCGCCCTTGTAATTGTCTGCCAGCAGCAAAGAGCAGATTTCAGTGGTATCAGTCATGTCATTGGACAGGTGCAGGGTGGGCGTCCGCACGTGCACACCCAGTTCGCGGGAGGCGTTTACGGTCAGGCTCAGGCGATAGTTGTAGAATACTTCCTCGAGCCCGACCCGGGCTTCGATGCCGCTGATGCCCACCGCCTGCCCGGTTTCGGTATCTTCCAGCGCAAACAGGTAAAGGCCCGCTTCCGGAGCACAACGCTGGCTGAAGGAGTCCCGGGCACGGTCGATCTTGCGTTGCAGCAGCTCCGTGTCTGCCGGCAGTGTGGTCAGGCCTTTGCCGGCATTCTGCGCCATGGCAAACAGGGCATCCAGGTCGTTTTCCTGCAGTGGCCGGATCAAAAGCATGTTGGTGCCCTCCCCTTTTTCGTGGTCATAGCGGAGAGATCCTTGCCCGGTCGCCGGCACTCTTTTCCAGCCCCATCCAGGCACTGACCGGCACTTTCACATCGTCGGTGAGGGTTTCTGCCATCGGGGTAAGCAGGCACCGGAAATGCTCACCTTCACCGGCCGCAACCAGGCAGTTTTCACCATGCTCGTCGTGGCTGCCATGCAGGGTTTTCGGGTGGCTGGTGATCAGGGTTCGCAGGCCATCCGTGCGGGCCTCCAGAACCGGCCCGCCATCGAAGATATCCAGGTAATTACCGGGCAGAAAGCCTTCCTGCTGAAGCAACTCGTAATTTGCCCGGGTCTGGCGGTGGGGCTGGCCGATGGCGGCCTGGGCGGAGTCGCTCAGCAGGGTGACGTAGATGGGGTTAGGCGGCATCAGCTCGGCGATGAAGGTTTTGCTGAGCTGGCCGGAGTACTGGTCTGCGGTTTCAAAGTCCATGTTGAAGAAGTGCCGGCCCAGGCTGTCCCAGAAGGGTACTCTGCCGTCTTCGTTCTGAACGCCCTGAATTTCCACCACCATGCGCGAGCTGAACCAGTCCCGGTGGCTGGCAATGAACAGCATCCGGGCCCGGGAGAGCAGCTCGAAAGCGGTCGTCTCGCGCAGTTCGGGGCGCAGGCTGAAGGCGCACAGCAAGGTGTGGTCGGTTAGTCCGTGGCTGGGGTAAAGCACCTCGACTCGCCGGGAGGTGCCCAGTTCGTGGGAGGCGTGGATCAGGTGGTCGCGGCGGTAGTTGTAGAAGGGTTCGCCGTTGCCGGCCCGGCTGTCTATGCCGGCGGTACCTGCTATCTGGCCGGTTTCGGTGTTTTCCAGTACCAGCAGGATGCGCCGTGGGGTTTTGGGAGCCTGGGCGGCGAGAGACGCCTGGGCGTGGCTGATGCGTTCGGCCAGGCGTTGTTCGGTTTTGGGTAGCGTAGAAGATAGCCTGGCGCCCTGGGTTCCGGCTATGTCCAGTATTTGTTGCAGGTCATCCAGTTTTGCTGGACGGACTCGCCACATGGGCTTACTCCCTCTTCCGGTAAGACATACAACGTCGTTAGCCAACCGGTGCTGAACCGGGAACGCCCTTCCGGAAACCGCTACAAGCACCCGCAAGCGGGTCCAGCCAGCAATCATAGATTGCTGTCGTTCGGCTACGCATGAAGCTTAGCTTCATAAACGCTTGCCTCACCCCTGTGCGCTTCTCTCCGGCCATCCATGGCCTGCGAAATTTCCGGAAGGGCGTTCCCGGCCCATCACCTACTGTGTCATCAGCCTCGCAGCTACGGAATTATGCCGTCAGTTTTTTAACCGCTGCCTCGAAACGCTCCAGCGCTTCTTCAATGTCGACTTCCGGGATGATCAGGGACGGCGCAAGGCGAATCACGTTGGCGCCGGCCATCAGTACCATCACGCCTTCTTCCAGCCCGGCGTTAAGGAAGTCCTTGGCCTTGCCCTGCCACTGTTCGGTCAGTACACAGCCTAGCAGTAAACCAGCGCCGCGCACTTCGGAGAACACGCCGTAACGTTCGCCGATGTTCATCATGCCTTTGCGGAGCTTGTCGGATCGGGCGTTGACGCCTTTGAGGATTTCCGGCTGGCTGACGGTGTCGATCACCTTCTGGGCCACGGCGCAGGCCAGGGCGTTGCCGCCGTAGGTGCTGCCGTGGGTGCCGACGCCGAGGCTTGCGGCGACTTTGGCTGTGGTCAGCATGGCGGCGACCGGGAAACCGCCGCCCAGGCCTTTGGCGCTGGACAGGATGTCGGGGGTTACGCCGTACATTTCGTAGGCGTACAGGTAGCCGGTGCGGCCGACACCGGTTTGCACTTCGTCGAACACCAGCAGAGCGTTGTTTTCGTCACACAGCTGGCGCAGGCCCTTGAGGAATTCGGGATCGGCCGGCAGTACGCCGCTTTCGCCCTGGATGGGCTCAACCACCACGGCACAGGTTTTCTCCTTGGAGATCAGCGCCTTTACCGAGTCCAGGTCATTGAACTCGGCGTGGTGAATGCCGCCCGGGGCCGGTTCAAAGCCTTCCAGGTACTTGTGCTGGCCGCCCACACTGACGGTGAACAGGGTGCGGCCGTGGAAGGCGTTTTTGAAGGAGATGATTTCATGCTTCTCCGGGCCATAGTGTTCCCACGAATAACGACGAGCCAGCTTGAAGGCGGCTTCGTTGGCTTCGGCACCGGAGTTGGCGAAGAATACCCGCTCGGCGAAGGTGTGGTCGCACAGGGTTTTGGCCAGGCGCAGGGCCGGTTCGTTGGTCATTACGTTGGACAGGTGCCAGACCTTTTCGGCCTGTTCCTGCAGCGCGCCAACCAGGCCCGGGTGGGCGTGGCCAAGGCTGGTGACCGCAATGCCGCCCTGAAGATCGATAAACTCTCGCCCTTCCTGGTCCCACACGCGGGAGCCCTCACCTCGCACCGGAATGATGTTTCCGGGGGCGTAGTTGGGCACCATAACTTCATCGAAAAGTTCGCGGGACACGGGTTCTCTGTTCATCGGTTTCTCTCAGTGACTCATTGCTAAGTGACAGGGTGAATCTTCCCATAATACGCCACTCACGGCATAAGAACAGCCGGTTGTGCAACAGCGGGCAACTCGATGATGCGGTGATGGTTTTTGTCTTTCCCCAGAAGTGCCTTGGCCAGCAGCTTGTAGGAATCCAGGTCGAAGGTGACCGGTTCGTTTCCAGGCTGAAAGTCTACCAGTTCCTCTTCACTGTGCAGGGTTTGCAGGTGTATCCAGTTCCAGATAACCAGCAGGTCTGTGCGTTCGTTATCCGGATTCTGCTCCACCAGAGCTACCGGACCGGCCCAGGGCCAGGTTTTCAGGCGCAGGCCATGGAAGGCAATCTGCATGCGCAGGTTGTAGCGGGTTACGTCCTCGGCACCCTCACAGGCACCTTTGCAGCGCCCAAGGCTTCGCTGGAAACAGGGCCCGGGGCCTGTAGGTTCCAGGCCCAGCAGCTTGCCGCAAAGGTCATTCTTGCCAGCAATGCCCCGTAACGCCGCCACCGCATCCCGCTTGCTGCGAAACAGGCCGTAATACTGCCCCAACTGATCCGGCTGCAGGCTGCGGGCAATGCGTGCCTGCAGATAGCCGCCGGCACCCTCTTCCAACACCAGGCTGGCCAACTGCTTTGCCGCCCGGGAGCGGCGGTTGTAGAGGGGATTCAGGGTTTTGATCTGTTTGAGTTCCAGCAGCAACGCACCCAACTCACCGGCGGTTTCTGTGAACTCCACCCGGCGCAGGCTTTCAGACAGCCGTAGCCCGCGGCTGGACTGATGGTCTCCCGAGAAATGGGATGCCACCCGCTGCGCTATATTGGTGCTTTTGCCAACGTACAACAGCACATCGTTGTCACCGTAAAACCGGTAAACCCCCGAGCCATGGGGCAGTCCGGCGAATAATTCGGCAGGTACGTTTGAGGGCGTGCTCTGGCGCTGCAAGAGCTTCCGAATAGCGTTGTTGATGGCATCCGAACCGTGCTCTGCGCGGGCATGCTCGAAAAACGCCAGCATCGCCGCTACATCGCCCATGGCCCGATGCCGCTCCACCTCAGGTAAATTGTGACGGGCAATGAGGGCATCCATGTTGTGCCGGCTATGTTCCGGATACAACGCCCGGGACAGGCGCACCGTGCACAAAACCTTCGCACTGAACGGCCGGCCCAAACGACGGAACTCGGACTTTATGAAGCCATAGTCAAAGCGGGCGTTGTGGGCAACAAAGACCTTTCCCTGCAGCTGCTGCTCCAGCTTGTCAGCGATATCGGCAAACAGCGGCGCATCAGCCACCATCGCATTCGTGATGCCAGTGAGCCTTTCAATAAAACCGGAAATTCTGGCCTCCGGGTTCAGCAAGGTTTGCCATTCCCCCACCACCTCACCGGCTCGCCAGAACCGGATGCCGATTTCCGTGATCCTGTCGCGCTGCGGGTTTCCGCCGGTGGTTTCAATATCCAGGAAAGCGAAGGTTTCTTGCTGCAAGGGACTGTTTCTGGTTGTCATCATGGACCGTACGCCGATCGCCCAACTTTGGTTTAGCTCACCTTGAACTCAGGGCCTATAGACATTCGTCTAAAGAGTGATCAATTCTGTTTGAATTGTCACCTAACCGTAACTAACTTGTTTGTGGGTCCAACAAAAATAAAGATGTGGAGACAACAACGATGCAAAATAACAAATTGAGAATGGCCATTCGTGCGACGGCGGCTGCGGCAATTTTTGGTGTTGCCGGGCATGCGCACGCCTTCAATTTCAGTGCTGGCGATGTAGATGCAAGGTAGATGCAAGCATTTACGGCTATGCGAAGCTGAACATGAGCTACGATCTTGACGAGAACGTTGCTGACAATAGCCAATCCGGAACCTTCCCAACTATTACCGACACCAACGAAGTAGATGGACATTTTGGTGCCTCTGCAACACAAAGCCGCATTGGTGTAAAAGCAACCAATGCAGACGGAGTCACTTTTAATGTCGAAGGTGATTTCTACGGAAATGGCGGTGGTGGGTTCCGCCTTCGCCACGCTTACGGAAGCTACAACGGCATTCTTGCTGGTCAGACATGGTCAAATTACAACAGTTTCGTAGGTAACACCCCAACCGTTGATTTCAGTGGTTCTGCAGGTAATGCGGGTTATCAACTTCGCTCAGCCCAGCTGCGTTACACCAGCGGCCCCCTATCATTCTCCATCGAGGACCCTAAAGGCGGCGGCTTCGATGACAGCAAAGACGGTATGCCCGCAGTAACTGCAAGGCTGGAAGATAGCGCCGGCGGCTTATCATATTCTGCAGCAGCTCTCGTAAAACAGAACTCCTACGACACCGGAACTCAAGATGACTCAGCCATGGGGTATGCCGCATTTGTCGCTGCCAAGATGGCGCTTAGTGACATGATCAGCATTCAAGGCGCACTGAACTACAGTGATGGTGCCAACGCATACCTTTACCGCTCCGGGGGTGATGATGCTTATCTAGACGGAACGGACCTGGAAACCATATCCGGGTACGGTGGCGTAATCGGCACCTCCATCAGCTTGGGTGGTGGACGCAGCATCAACATTCAGTACGGCATGACTCAATTGGACGTTGACGATCTGGGCGCAACTGCTCTTGAAAGAAACAGAAGCGCCTTTGTTAACTATATGTGGACTCCAGTTAACAACGTTAAGATGGGGGTTGAGTACGGCTATTTCGCCAGTGAAAACCAAGGCGGCGACGACGATGACGCCAACCGCTTGATGTTCGCAGCCCAATACAACTTCTGATCCTCCCTATCAGAAGTTAACTCAGAATCACCCCGGCTCCGGCCGGGGTTTTTCGTTTCTGGCTGGTGCACACGCACCATTCTGGCTCAATTTCCAAAACCCACACCTGCCCGGCTCTGGCCTTTCCCTCGGGTATTCAATACTTTACAAGCCAGAAAACAATCTGGCACAGCTCATGCAAATACCGAATTGCAAGCCGGTGAAAACCACTCACCGCATCAACCGCTGCAACTCTGTGAGGTAATGCCATGAAACTTGCCAAAGACCAAAGCCTGTTGTTTGAACTTACCCAAACCGCAGAAGCCTATGCCATGCAGGATCTACACGATTACTTTGACTGGATGTACTTCGCGAACTAACCAGGATGCGATGCAGGGCCGGGCCAAAGGCCCCGGCCCTGCAAACTGCCTATTCACCCGCCCGGAGCCTGCTACGGACGCTTCGGGTTGTCATCACGCCGAGAACCTCCATCAACGACAGAATCCCCCGGTCATGCTGTTTCGGTGCTTTGCCCCTGGCAATCCGGCCGATCTGCCGGGTGTACCAGCTCACTTCCATCAGGGCCATGTCATCAATCAGTCGAATCCCTGTTTTGATGGGCCTAACCGCGCTGGTCACCTGATCGCCTTTCATAATCCGGTTCGGCAAATCCGGCTCCACCACCAACGGCCTCGCCAGGCCCACCAGGTCCGTGGCGCCGGAAGCCAACGCGTCGGCCATTCCGGTCTCGGTGCGGAAGCCGCCGGTCACCATCAAGGGTACGTCGGTGAGCTTGCGCACTTTCTCGGCGAACTCCAGGAAGTAGGCCTCCCGCGCCAGGGTACTGGCCTTTACTTTGCCATTTTCAGCGCCCTTTGCCATGGCCGGGTTCTCGTAATTGCCACCTGAGATTTCCACCAGATCAATGCCCTCGGCCACCAGGGCCTCAATCACCGCCAGCGATTCCCCTTCGGTAAAACCTCCTCGCTGAAAATCCGCTGAGTTCAGCTTGATGCCGATGTTGAAACTAGCGCCACAAACCTCCCGAATGGCCCGGTACACGGCCAACACAAAGCGCCTGCGGTTCTCCGCCGAACCACCCCACTGATCCGTACGCTGGTTGTGGTGGGGTGACAGGAACTGGCTCACCAGATAACCGTGGGCCCCATGAATTTGCACGCCATCGAACCCGGCTTTTTTGGCGATGGCGGCACTGCGGGCAAAACGCTGGATAACATCCTCAATCTCTGGGCCAGTCAGTGCCCGGGGCGTGGCAAACATACCCCGCAGCTCCTTCTTGAAGGGAATCGCGCTGGGCGAGACCGGGTCCTTGTTCAGCATTTTGGGGCTTTGCTTGCCGGGATGGTTCAGTTGCATCCAGATCTGTTTACCTCCCTTTTGCCCGGCCTTGGCCCAGGCGGTCAGAAGCTCAAGGTCGCCTTCGTCTTCCACCACCACATTCTGTGGCTCTCCGATCTGCCGGCGGTCGATCATCACGTTGCCGGTTATCGACAGCCCTGAACCACCTTCGGCCCAGGCCTGATATAGGGTCGCCAGTGCTTTGGTGGGGTGGTTATCAATGGTTCCCAGGGTCTCGCTCATGGCGGACTTGGCAAAGCGATTGGAAATAACAGAGCCGTTAGGAAGCTTGAGTGGCTGAGAAAGCAGTTCTGCGGGAGTCATAAGGGCCTCAAGGTGGTTTGCGGGTTCCATGAGGCTGATAGTGGATCTGCCCGGCGAACCGGGCATTGGCCGAAGAGACTGATTTTATCAAAAGAAAGCCTGAATGCCGGGCAACACCGAATTCGTCACTGATGCCATTGCCGCCGAGCATGTCGCTGGCCAGCCATAAACGGCGCCCCGACAGGGGCATCCGTCGGAGGCCGAAAGCCAGAACGAGCCTGATGACTGCGCTAGAGCTTGTGATGTATAGTTGTACGGAATATCCGTACATAAAGGTGTTTTATGGACACAATCAGCGTAAACAAGTTTAGAGATAACCTGAAAAATGTTGTTGAGCAGATAGTTAGTCAGCATGAACCGGTCAAGGTTACGCGCCGAGCCGGAGAAGCTTTCGTGGTGATGAGCGCTGAGGACTGGGAGCGAGAGCAGGAAACCCTTCACGTGCTCCAAAGTAAGAGCCTGATGCAGCAAATTGCGGCGTCCCTTGAAACCCACAACCGTGGGGAAGGTTATAAACCGACTGACGAGCAGATGGATGAGATCACTGGTATTTGAGGGCAATACCTGGCAAGCGTATGAGGCCATGCGCGAGAAGGATAAACGATTGCACAAAGCCTTGTGCAAACTGCTGAAAGAAATGCTGCGATCCGAAGACCCGTCTGCCGGTCTGGGAAAGCCTGAACCGCTCAAGCATAACCTCTCTGGACTTTGGTCAAAGCGGATATCACAGAAAGACCGCCTGGTATATCGATTCGATGACAAAGCCATTTACATCTTCGCCATTGGCGGCCACTACGATGAGTCCTGATAGCAAATTGGTAGAGATTTGGCCAGACTCAACGCAAAAACGAGAAAGCCGCCCCGCAACTAAAAAGCTACGGAGCAGCCCTCGACTCAGGACTACAGCAACAAGGTCCGAATATCCCCCAGCAGCTGCGTCAGCAGGTTGGTAAACCGAGCGGCATCTGCCCCGTTCACTGCACGGTGGTCGTAAGACAGCGACAGCGGCAGCATCAGCCGCGGCTGGAATTCCTTGCCGTCCCACACCGGCTTCATGGATACCTTGGAGACACCCAGAATCGCCACTTCCGGCGTGTTCACAATCGGTGTGAACGCAGTGCCGCCAATGCCTCCCAGGCTGGTGATGGTAAAGCAGGCGCCCTGCATTTCTGCTGGCTTCAATTGCTTGTCCCTTGCCTTCTGGGCCAGCTCGGCGCTTTCCGCCGCCAGCTCCCACAGGCCTTTCTGGTCGACATCCCGGATCACCGGAACCATCAGGCCATGAGGCGTATCCACCGCAATACCGATGTGGATGTACTTCTTGCGCACTACCTCTTTGCGTTCCATGTCCAGGGACACGTTGAACTGAGGCAGTTCCGCCAGTGCTGCCGCGCAGGCCTT
Organism: Marinobacter sp. G11; assembly: GCF_021282325.1. Classification (NCBI taxonomy): domain Bacteria; kingdom Pseudomonadati; phylum Pseudomonadota; class Gammaproteobacteria; order Pseudomonadales; family Marinobacteraceae; genus Marinobacter; species Marinobacter sp. G11. Next base: position 41,331 of record NZ_JAJSPB010000022.1, on the reverse strand, counting down.
TAGCAGGAACGGCAGCGGGGTCATTTTCACGCCACGCTTTTCGCCGGCTGCTTTCTGGCCTTTGCGGAAGGCTTCCATTTCGGTGATGTCGGCATCGTCGAACTGGGTTACGTGGGGCACGTTCAGCCAGCTGCGCTGCATGTTGGTGGCCGTAGCCGCCATCATGCGGGACATGCCTTCACGCTCGACCTCACCAAACTGGCTGAAGTCCGGCAGTTTCACGCCCGGAATGCCCGAGCCAACCGCCACGCCGCCGCCCTGCTGGGCCTGCTGTAACTGACTCTTCACGTAGGCGTGCACATCATCCTTGATGATGCGGCCTTTCGGGCCAGAGCCTTTCACGCGGGTCAGGTCTGCGCCCAGTTCCCGTGCCAGTTTGCGCACGGCCGGGCCGGCATGCACCTTGGTGCCCGGTGCCGGCGGCTCGTAGGTAGAGCCTTGTGGCTGCGGGGCCGCTTCGGGCTTTCTCTCTTTCTTCTCCGGTTTGCTTTCCCGGCTTTCCGCCTGGGCGCTGTCACCGGAATCTGCCGCTTCGTCCTCATCCTCACCATCATCTTCGATGGTCATTTCCAGCAGGTCGGAGCCTTCAGAAAGCTTATCGCCCTCCTTTACCAGAATCTTGCCAACCTTGCCAGCATAGGGGGACGGAATTTCCATGGTGGCCTTGTCGGACTCCACGGTCACCAGCGGATCATCCTCGCCAATGGTGTCGCCTTCGGCCACGTTGATTTCGATCACCGGCACGTCGTCGAAGCCATCCAGCGAAGGCACCTTCACCACTTCGGTGCGGGAGCCGCCAGACTTTTTCTTCTTCGGTGCAGGCTTGCTGTCTTCAGACCTGGCCTCGGATTTCTCCTCGGCCTTTTCTTCAGGCTTGTCCTCTTCCGCATCGTCAGAGCCACCGGCGTCTCCGCTGGCAGACAACATGCCGATAACATCGCCTTCCTTCACCTTATCACCCACCTTCACGGTGATTTTGGTGATCTTGCCGGCCGCAGGGGCCGGCAGTTCTACCGAGGCTTTATCAGATTCAACGGTCAGAATCGGATCTTCTTCTGCAACCGAGTCCCCTTCGCTGACGATGATTTCGATGATCTCGACTTCATCTGCACCGCCAAGATCGGGAACCTTGATTTCCTGTTCACTCATAGCGGTCTCCTTAGCTCAGCACCGGGTTCGGTTTGTTGCGATCGATTCCGTACTTGCGCATAGCTTCGAGAACCTGCTCCTGCTTGATTTCACCGTCTTTGGCCAGGGCTGCCAGCGCGGTTACCGCCACGTAGTAACGATCCACTTCGAAGAAGCTGCGCAGCTTCTCGCGGGTGTCACTGCGGCCGAAACCGTCGGTGCCCAGCGTCATGTAGGTTTTCGGGATGAATGCCCGCAGCTGCTCGGAGTGCAGCTTGATGTAGTCGGTAGACGACACCACCGGGCCCTGCGCATCTTCCATACACTGGGTCACGTAGGCCTTGCGGGGCTTGTCGTCCGGGTGCAGGTGGTTCCAGCGCTCCACGTGCTGGCCATCACGGGCCAGTTCGTTGTAGCTGGTTACGCTCCACACATCGGAAGCCACACCCCAGTCGTCTTTCAGCATCTGTGCGGCGGCGCGCACTTCATTCATGATCGAGCCGGCGCCCAGCAGCTGAACCCGCGGGCTCTTCTTGCGGCCCTTGGTTTCCACAGACTCGAACTTGTACATGCCTTTGATGATGCCGTCTTCACAGTCTTTCGGCATGGCGGGCTGTTCGTAGTTCTCGTTCTCGATGGTCAGGTAGTAGAAGACGTTCTGGTTGTCTTCGAACATCTCCTTCATACCGTGACGGATCACCACGGCCATTTCATAACCGTAGGCCGGGTCGTAGGCCTTACAGTTCGGAATGGTGTTCGCCAGTACGTGGCTGTGACCGTCCTGGTGCTGCAGGCCTTCGCCGTTCAAGGTCGTCCGGCCGGCGGTACCGCCGATCAGGAAGCCTCGGGCCTGCATGTCGCCGGAAGCCCAGGCCAGGTCACCCACGCGCTGGAAGCCGAACATGGAATAGAACACGTAGAACGGAATCAGCGGGAAGCTGTTGGTGCTATAGGACGTAGCCGCGGCCATCCAGGTGGACATGGCACCGTCTTCGTTGATGCCTTCCTGAAGGATCTGGCCCTTCTTGTCTTCCCGGTAGTACATGATCTGGTCGCGGTCCTGGGGCACGTACTTCTGCCCTTCCGCGGTGTAGATACCCAGCTGGCGGAACATGCCTTCCATACCGAAGGTACGGGCTTCGTCCGGCACGATGGGTACTACACGCTTGCCGATGCGCTTGTCTTTTACCAGCGCGGCCAGGATGCGCACGAACGCCATGGTGGTGGAGATTTCACGGCCACCGGAGCCCTCCAGCACCTGCTTGAAGATATCCAGTTCCGGAATCTGCAGCGGCTGGCAATCCTTGTTGCGCTTGGGATAGAAGCCACCCAGCTCCTGCCGGCGCTTCTTCATGTACACCAGCTCCGGGCTGTCCGGCGCCGGGCGGTAGTAAGGTACGTCTTCAAGCTCTTCGTCTTTCAGGGGCACACCGAAGCGATCCCGGAAGGATTTCAGGGTATCGATGTCCAGCTTCTTCAGGGAGTGCGCGGTGTTCTGGGCTTCGCCCGCTGCACCGAAACCATAACCCTTGATGGTGTGGGCCAGAATCACGGTGGGCTTGCCGTTCGCGTGGTTCACCGCCTTGTGGTAGGCCGCATATACCTTGTACGGGTCGTGGCCGCCGCGGTTCAGCTTCTGGATATCTTCATCCGACATATCCTCCGCCAGCTTGGCCAGCTCCGGGTGCTTGCCGAAGAATTCCTTGCGGGTGTAAGCCGGGCCCTTGAAGGTCAGGTTCTGCAGCTCGCCATCACAGATCTCGTCCATGGCCCGTTGCATCACGCCGTCTTCGTCTTTCTCGAACAGCGGATCCCACATGCGGCCCCAGACCACCTTGATCACATTCCAGCCGGCACCACGGAACACACCTTCCAGCTCCTGGACAATCTTGCCGTTACCACGCACCGGGCCGTCCAGGCGCTGCAGGTTGCAGTTAACCACCCAGATCAGGTTATCCAGCTTCTCGCGGCCGGCCTTGGAGATGGAGCCCAGGGTTTCCGGCTCGTCACACTCGCCGTCACCCACGAACGCCCACACCTTGCGGCCGTCCATGTCGATCAGCTCACGGCTGTGCAGGTACTTCATTACGTGGGCCTGGTAGATAGACTGGATAGGCCCCAGACCCATGGATACGGTCGGGAACTGCCAGTAATCCGGCATCAGCCAGGGGTGCGGGTAGGAAGACAGGCCGTCGCCGTCCACTTCTTCACGATACTTGTCCAACTGCGCTTCGCTGAACCGGCCTTCCAGGAAGGAACGGGCGTAGATACCGGGCGATGCGTGACCCTGGAAATACACCAGGTCTGACGCGCGTTCGTCGCCACCGCCGTGGAAGAAGTAATTGAAGCCCACGTCATAAAGGGTGGCTGCAGAAGAGAAGGTGGAGATATGGCCACCCAGGTCACCCGGGCGCTTGTTGGCCCGTACCACCATGGCCATGGCGTTCCAGCGAATCAGGGAACGGATACGGCGCTCCATGAACAGGTCACCCGGCATCCGGGATTCCTGGGTAACGGGAATGCTGTTGCGGAACGGCGTGGTAATGGAATACGGCAGCTCGGTGCCGTCCCTGCTGGCGCGCTCAGACAAGCGCTCCAGAATATATTTGGCACGGTCGACGCCTTCGTTTTCGATTAACGACTCTAGTGCGTCAAGCCATTCGCTGGTTTCAATGGGATCATCATCGCGGTACATCAAACCCTCCCCCTCGGGAACAATTTAAGCTCTCACAAGCATAGAACAGCTCTGGCATTTTTCCTGCTGAACGACAGAAGAGCATTCAGGAACAAAACTTTCGTATTTTTACTACAAAACGACGCCAGAAAACAAACAAACAGGCGTTTGAAAGTACTTTAATTAGCATTAGTTACGTAATAATGACTACTTCCGATGACAGGAACAAGACGCTCTCAGACCAATGTCTCACACGTACTTCCAACGATAATTCCATCGCCTGACTAAACACTGACCTTAAAGAATTTTTGACGAAATTAGCCGAAAAACGGCACAAATCGATGCAATTTGACACTTTTAAAGGCACTGATCAGCGCCAGGAATCTCTACAATTAATTAGACCTGAAAATGAATTGCGATTTATGTATACTTGCCTGCCCGATTTTTGACCAGTGAAGGAGGAAAACACCCCTCCTTTTGATTTTCCGACACACAACAGAGGGCGATCTATGAACTCCATCGTCACCTTTCCGAACCGCATCCCGGTTCAGGAATTCGAGGAACGCCGGTTCAAGGTTTTTACTGACCGCCAGCTCGACAAAATTGAGGCGATCCAGAATCTCCCTGAAGACACCCTGTTCGAGATGAAAGTGGTAGCCAGCGTGCTGCCATTCCGGGTTAACGAATACGTGATCAACGAACTGATCAACTGGGACAAGGTACCAAACGACCCCATCTACCAGCTTGTCTTCCCTCAAAAAGGCATGCTGAAAGACGAACATTACGAGCGCATGGCCAAGCTGCACCGCGAAGGCGCAGAAAAAAAGGACATCCAGGCCGCAGCCAAGGAAATCCGCGACGAGCTGAACCCGCACCCGGCCGGCCAGATGGAAATGAACATGCCGGAGCTGGATGGCGAAGTGCTGGACGGCGTACAGCACAAGTACCGCGAGACCGTGCTGTTTTTCCCGTCCCAGGGCCAGACCTGCCACAGTTACTGCACCTTCTGTTTCCGCTGGGCCCAGTTTGTCGGTGACAAAGACCTGAAAATGGCCAGCACCGATGCCGAGAAACTGCACGGCTACCTACAGGAACACACCGAAGTGACCGATCTGCTGGTGACCGGTGGCGACCCCATGGTAATGAAGACCAAGAACCTGGTGCAGTACCTGGAGCCGCTGCTGCAGCCGGAGTTCGACCACATCCAGACCATCCGCATCGGCACCAAGGCCCTCACCTTCTGGCCGTACCGCTTTGTGACCGATAAAGATGCCGACGAGCTGATTGAACTGTTCGCCAAACTGGTTGATGCCGGCAAGCACGTGGCCATCATGGCCCACTACAACCACTGGCAGGAAATCACCACCGACATCGCGGAAGAAGCCATTCGCCGCATCCGCGCCACCGGTGCCGAAATCCGCGCCCAGGGCCCGCTGATCAAGCACGTGAACGACGATGCCGACGCCTGGGCCAAGCTGTGGAAGAAAGAAGTGAAGCTGGGCATCATCCCCTACTACATGTTTGTAGAGCGGGACACCGGCGCCAAGAACTACTTCGAAGTGCCCCTGGCCGAGGCCTACAACATCTACCGCGAAGCCATGAAGCAAGTCAGCGGCCTGGCCCGAACTGCCCGAGGCCCCAGCATGAGCGCCGGCCCCGGCAAGGTGGAGATCCAGGGCATCACCGAGGTCAAAGGCGAAAAGGTGTTCGTGCTGCGCTTCCTGCAAGGCCGCAACCCGGACTGGGTACAGCGCCCGTTCTTTGCCAAGTACAGCGAAACGGCCACCTGGCTGCATGAGCTGGAGCCGGCCTTTGGGGAGGAGAAGTTCTTCTTTGAGGATGAGTTTGAGGCGATGAAGCAGGGGAACGCCTGAATCAGGTGATACTCAGCTAATCCAGAGAGCCGGGCAAATTGCCCGGTTTTTTTGTGCAATACAAATAGATCATGATGATCAGTGGACCTTCGGCACAAACCCCGCCGGCTTCTCCCGAATCCACTCCACGAATCCCCTCAACTCCTCCAGCTCCATCAACTTATCCCGGCTGTTGTAATACAACCCCAGCTCATACTCCGAGCAAGCCTTATGAATCGCGTTATGGCAGGGCCGGCAAACCCAGAGCGTGCGGGTGATCATGTCTTCCTTGCTGAACAGCTTCTGGAAGCGCTTCTTTCTATGCAGGTGCTTGGGAATCAAATGATGGCGGGTGAGCCCGGCAACGGGGCGCTGGCAGAGTTCGCAATCATCGGGCTGGGGCGGAAGTTTGAGCATCTTCAGGTCATTATCAGAGCCAGGCGGTGATGCAACCGCCCGGCTCGGCTCTGGCAGACCGGGTCAGTGCATCAAGGTATACAGCTTCCTACGATAGGCCCGCACATCCGGATTGTTGTTCCCCAGCTTCTCGAACAGCTCCACCAGGGTGGTTTTGGCAATGCCATCTTTATAAGCACCGTCCGCCTGCATCAGGCGAATCAACAGGTCCATGGCTTCGGCATTTTTCTCCTGTAGCACCCTGTGCAGGGACAACTGGTGCAGTGCCTCCGGGTCTTTCGGGTTGGCTTCCAGTTTAGCTTCCAGCTCGGCCTGCGGCGGCAGTTCGCCAGATTGCTTGAGGAACTTCACCCTGGCTGCCAACTGTTTGGCCTTGTGCTGCATTTTCTCTTCCGGCGGCAGGCTGTTGAGTACCTGCTCGGCGGTGTCCAGATCGCCCTGCTCGGCTTTCAGCTGTGCCAGGTCGATCAGCACATCCAGGTTTTCCGGGTCTTTCTGGTTCATTTCGGTGAGGATCGCCAGGGCACCGTCTACATCGCCAGCGTCCCACAAGGCGTGGGCCTTTTCATACGGGTCTTCCGCCGGGGCTTCGATGTGCTTTTCCAGTACCTTGCGGATTTCACTTTCCGGCATGGCACCGTTGAAGCCATCCACTGCCTGGCCATCCTTCACCAAAATGACTGTCGGCAGGCTGCGCACACCCAGGGATGCTGTCAGCTCCTGCTGCTCGTCCGCATTCACCTTGGCCAGCTGGAAATTGCCCTGATACTCCTCCGCCAGCTTCTGCAGAATCGGCATCAGCTGCTTACAAGGCGCGCACCATTCGGCCCATACGTCCACCAAAATAGGTGTAGTGGCGGAGGCTTCCATCACTTTCTGCTGAAAGTTGTCGGCGGTGGCGTCGAATATATACGGCGAGTTGCTCATAAGTCGGGAACCTGAACCAGAATGAATAAAATTGCCATAAAGATATGGAGCCGGCAGCAGAAAAATCAAGCCAGCTTGAAAACCTGGCTTTCGTCGTCACATAGGTCTTTAACCACTCAGCCCTGAGAGCAACACGGTATGAATGACGAGAACCGCAAAGACTCCCTGGAAGAATTTGAAGACGACGTGACGGAGTACATCGGCAAAGACGAGAACAGCAAAAGCCTGATCCTGCCGCAGCAGGCCAGGCCGCGGCGTATGTATGTTTTGCCGGTGTCTAACCGGCCGTTCTTTCCGGCGCAGGTGCAGCCGGTGGTGGTCAACCAGAATCCCTGGCAGGAGACCCTGAAGCGGGTGGGTGAAACCGAGCACAAGGTTCTGGGTATCTGCTTTGTGGAAGATCCGGAATCCGACACCGGCATTCCCGCCAGCGACGACCTGGAAACCATTGGGTGCGCGGTGAAGGTTCACCATGCCCAGAGCGAAGGTGGCAAGGTTCAGTTTATTGCCCAGGGCATGCAGCGGTTCAGGATTGTTCAGTGGCTCCGCCGTCGCCCGCCCTACCTGGTGGAGGTGGAATACCCGGAGGAGCCGGAAGAACCGGCGGATGAGCTCAAGGCCTACACCCTGGCCATTATCAGCGCAATAAAGGAGCTTCTACGCACCAACCCACTGTATGGCGAAGAGGTGAAGCAGTACCTGTCCCGCTTTGGCCCGGAAGACAGCTCGCCGCTGGCAGACTTCGGCGCCTCTATGACCAGTGCCCCGGGCCGGGAATTGCAGGATGTGCTGGATACCGTGCCCCTGCTCCGGCGTATGGAGAAAGTCCTGCTACTCATGCGCAAAGAGCAGGAAGTGGCCCGCCTGCAATCCGAGATCAACGAGGAAGTGAACGAGAAGGTGCAGAAGCACCAGCGGGAATTCTTCCTGCGCGAGCAGTTAAAGGTCATCCAGCGGGAGCTGGGCATTGCCAAGGACGACAAAACCGCCGATGTGGAGCGCTTTGAAGAGCGCATGGCCAAACTGAACCCACCGGACGCGGTGCAGGACCGGTTCAAGGATGAAATCCAGAAACTACAGGTGCTGGAACAGGGCTCCCCGGAATACGGCGTTACCCGCAACTATCTGGACTGGATTACCCAAGTGCCCTGGGGTGTGCATTCCGAAGACCACTTCGACCTGGCCGAAGCCCGCCGCATTCTGGACCGGGACCACGACGGCCTGGACGATGTAAAAGACCGTATCATCGAGTTCCTGGCCGAAGGCACTTTCAAGGGCGAAGTGAGCGGTTCCATACTCTTACTAGTCGGCCCGCCGGGGGTGGGCAAAACCTCCATCGGCCGTTCGGTAGCCGATGCCCTAGGCCGTGAGTTCTACCGGTTCAGCGTGGGAGGCATGCGCGATGAAGCCGAAATCAAAGGCCACCGCCGCACCTACATCGGCGCCATGCCCGGCAAGTTCGTACAGGCCCTGAAAGACAGCAAAGTGGCCAACCCGGTAATCATGCTGGACGAGATCGACAAGATCGGCAGCTCCTATCAGGGCGACCCGGCCTCGGCCCTGCTGGAAACCCTGGATCCGGAACAAAACAAGGAATTCCTGGACCACTACCTGGACGTGCGCATGGACCTGTCCAAGGTGCTGTTCGTGTGCACCGCCAACCAGCTGGACACCATTCCCCGTCCGTTGCTGGACCGGATGGATGTGATCCGGCTGTCGGGGTACATCGGCGAAGAAAAACTGGCCATCGCCAAGCACCACCTGATGCCGCGGCTGCTGAAACGGGCTGGCTTGCTGAAAAAACAGCTGAACATCACCGATGCGGCCATCCGCCAGGTGATCGAAGGCTACGCCCGGGAAGCCGGCGTGCGGAACCTGGAAAAGCTGCTGCACAAGATCATCCGTAAGGGCATTGTAAAACTGCTGGAAAACCCGGACCAACCGGTAAAAGTGGGCGTTGCCGACCTGCCGGACTACCTGGGACAGCCCGCCTTCCGCAAAGAGAAATCCATGAAGGGCACTGGCGTGGTCACAGGCCTGGCCTGGACCGCCATGGGCGGCGCCACCCTGAGCATCGAGGCGTCACAGGTTCACACCAGCCAGCGCGGGTTCAAGCTCACCGGGCAGCTGGGGGATGTGATGAAAGAATCCGCCGAGATTGCCTACAGCTTTGTGTCGTCCAACCTGAAACGGTTCAAGGGCGACCCGACCTTCTTCGACAAATCCTTCGTGCACCTGCACGTACCGGAAGGCGCCACCCCGAAAGATGGACCCAGCGCCGGAGTAACCATGGCCACCGCCCTGCTCTCCATCGCCCGCAAAGAAGCCCCGCAGCAGAACATCGCCATGACCGGGGAGCTGACCTTAACCGGGCAGGTGTTGCCGGTGGGAGGTATTCGCGAAAAGGTGATTGCTGCGCGCAGGCAGAAGATCAACAACCTGATCCTGCCGGAGGCAAACCGGGGGGATTATGAGGAATTGCCGGAGTATCTGAAGGAAGGGATTACCGTGAACTTTGCGAAGCACTATAACGATGTGTTTCAGGTTTGCTTTGGGAATAAGCCCAGGAAAGGGGCTTCGGTGCACTGATTTTTTTTGCCACGGAAGGCGCGGAAGGACACGGAAAAAAGAAAGCTTCTTTGCCACGAAATCCACCAAAGAACACGAAAGGGAAAGACAGAAAGGCTTCTGATTGTCAGTGAATCTTTGTTCGTGTTTTTTCGTGGATTTCGTGGCAAAAAACCAACCGACTATAACTCACAAGCCTGCCGGAACCAGCCACCATGGGTTTCAGGTTGGGTGCCATGGAGGGGAGCCCGAATAAGCCTTGTGCCATGGGGGTCTGTCCACGTAGGGACAGACCCCTTGCCAGACTGCGTCTCAGGCTTTTTCTTTCCAGCCGTCGTCTTTGAGGACGGAGCCTACGGTGAGTACCGGCGAAGCGTCGATGTCGTCGGCGTCCATCATATTGGCCACGCGCTGCAGCGAGGCCAGGATCATGGTCTGCTCCCACTCTGCCAGGCTCTGGAACTTCTGGATGAAATCTTCCTGCAGGGGGTTCGGCGCCCGGGCCAGTATCTCGGCGCCGGCTTCGGTCAGGTGGGCGTGCACCTTGCGCTTGTCCTGGGTGCTGCGCACCCGGTACACCAGCTTACGCAACTCAAGGCGATCCAGAATGGTGGTCACCGTGGCCTGGCTCAGGCTCACATTCTCGGCAATGGTGCCGATGGTCACCTCACCCAAGTCCCGGATGGTGCGCATAATCAGAAGCTGCGGCCCGGTCAGGCCTGCGTGCTTGCTCAACCGCTTGGAATGCAGATCCGTTGCCCGGATAACCCGCCGAAGTGCTACCAACACCTGCTCGTAATTATTCACACCCTACTCCACTCAGGACCCGTTATTTATACCTCTAATTATTAGAGGTCTTTGCACCACAGAATGCAAGTGGCGGATATTACCTAGCTTGCGCCCTTTCTGCCCGCTGTATTCAACACCCCATGCGGCATTATTTCCGCCAGCCACTATGCTAAGGTCATCACCTGCTAGCCAATACATGCACCAGAAAACGGAAACGGTTGATGATCAGGTACTTTCTAGCGTTCGTCTTTTCACTCGCCTTCGCCACCACGCTCCAGGCACAACAGCAGCAACTGGGGCCGGACAAAGAGCTCACCGCAGAAGACGTTGAGGAAAGCATCAAAACCCTCGAAAAGCCCATGTATACCCCGTTTGTGGAGCTGTACCTGCTGGACGAGTCCAAGGCCCTGCGCAAGGAAATGCAGGACACCCGGGCCGAGTTGATCGAAAAGGTGGTAGAGAAAGAACTGTCCGTGGCTGACAAGTCCATGTCTTACGCCACCGATACCGTTACCTACTTCTTCTACCTGATTGCCGGTGCCACCTCCATCCTGGTGGTGATCGGCTGGAACTCCATCCGCGATATGCGCCACCAGCTCACCAGCCTGGCCGAAAAGCGGGTGAACGAACTGGTGGTGGAATACGAACAGCGGCTGAAGTTTATTGAGGAACAACTGCAGCAGAAGTCTGAAATCATCCACCAGAACCAGGCGGAGATTGAGCGCACCAACGAGGTGCACGCGCTCTGGTTGAAGGCAAGCCAGGAAACCTCCCAGCAGAACAAGATCGCTGCCTACGACCAGATTCTGGACCTGCGACCAGACGACGTAGAGGCACTGAGCTACAAGGCTGACGCGGTGCTGGAAATGCGCGAGCCATTGTGGGCCATCAGCCTGTGCCAGCGGGCGCTGAAGCTGGCTCCGGATAACGGCCACGCCCATTACCAGCTGGCCTGCGCCTATGCCGAGATCGGCCGCTGGGAAGATGCGGTGGCCACGCTGGAAAAAGCCATCGACATTTCCGAGGCTTACCGGGATGACGCCTCGGTAGACCCGAGTTTTGAACAGCTGCAGGATCACGAGACTTTCAGGAACCTGGTCTTTATTGACCAGGACGACAGCACGGACGCGTAATCATCCGGAGACCGGCACGGCGTTTGCTATTTCGACTTCGAATAGCAACGCTGTGTTCCGGAGCAAATGCCTCAGCTCCCATGCTTGACAAGGCTCGGGTGGTGGTGTTTTTTAAGTCTCTGAGAACATAAGAATAACCCTGACACAAACAGGAAAAACACGATGAATACCTCCGTAAAGAAACTCGTTACCGCTGTAAGCGCCTCCGTTGCCTTGATGGCTGCCGGCCAGGCTGCTGCTGAAATCAAGATTGGTATTGCAGGCCCCATGACCGGCCCCGTAGCCCAGTATGGCGACATGCAGTTCTCCGGTTCACGCATGGCCATCGAACGCATCAATGCCGCCGGCGGTGTGATGGGTGAAGAGCTCGTTGCCGTTGAAGTGGACGACGTGTGCGACCCCAAGCAGGCCGTAACCGTCGCCAACCGTCTGGTGAACGAAGGCGTTCAGTATGTGGTGGGTCACCTGTGCTCAAGCTCTACCCAGCCGGCGTCTGACATCTACGAAGACGAAGGCATCCTGATGATTACCCCGGCCTCCACCAGCCCGGAAATCACCCAGCGCGGCTACGAGCTGGTGTTCCGGACCATTGGCCTGGACAGCATGCAGGGCCCGGTTGCCGGCAACTACATTGCCGCCCAGAAGCCGGAGCGTGTGGCGGTGGTTCACGACAAGCAGCAATACGGTGAAGGTATTGCCACGGCCGTGCGCGACACCCTGAAAGACGCCGGCATTGAAATCGCCATGTTTGAAGGCATCACCGCCGGCGACAAAGACTTCTCTTCCCTGGTTACCAAGATCAAGCAGGCCGACGTGGACTACGTTTATTACGGCGGCTACCACCCGGAGCTGGGGCTGATCCTGCGCCAGGCACGCCAGGCCGATGTTGATGCCAAGTTCATGGGGCCTGAAGGTGTGGGCAACAAAGACATCAACACCATTGCCGGCGATGCCGCCGAAGGCCTTCTGGTAACCCTGCCACCGGCGTTCGACCAGAAAGAAGAAAACCAGGAACTGGTGGCAGCCTTCGCCGAGAAAGGTGAAGACCCCTCCGGCCCGTTCGTTCTGCCGTCCTACACCGCGGTTCAGCTGATTGCCGAAGGTATCGAGATGGCGGATTCCAAGGACCCGTTCGAGGTAGCCAGCGCCCTGCGTTCCGGCACCTTTGAAACTCCGATCGGCACCGTACAGTACGACAAGGCCGGCGATCTCAAAGCCTTCGAATTTGTTGTGTACGAGTGGCACGCCGACGGCAGCAAGACTCCGGCAAACTAAGCCAGATTCGTTTAATTGCAGTATAAACGAGAGCACCTTCCCGCCGTGATCCGGGGGAAGGTGCCTTTCTGGGCGCTGTTTCTCGGAGCTCCACACCCATGCAAGACCTCCTGTATTTCTTTCAGCAGCTCATTAACGGGCTGACGATCGGGAGCACCTACGCCCTGATCGCCATCGGCTACACGATGGTTTACGGCATCATCGGCATGATCAACTTCGCCCACGGCGAAATCTATATGATTGGCGCCTACACCGCGCTTATTGCCATTACCGGCCTGGCTACCCTCGGCATTGCCTGGCTTCCCCTGATCCTGATTGTCGCGCTGCTGTGCGCCGTGATTGTGTCCAGCTCCATGGGCTGGGCGGTCGAACGGGTTGCCTACCGGCCGGTTCGAGGCCGGCACCGGCTGATTCCCCTGATTTCCGCCATCGGCATGTCCATCTTCCTGCAGAACTATGTGCACCTGGCCCAGGGCTCCCGCAACATCGGTTTTCCGGCCCTGATGGAAGGCAGCTTCCGCTTCGGTTCGGCAGAGGGCTTCCAGCTTTCATTGTCTTACATGCAAATCACCATCTTTATCACCACCCTGGTGTGCATGACCATCCTCAGCCTGTTTATCTCCCGCTCCCGTATCGGCCGCGCCTGCCGGGCTGTGTCGCAGGATCTGGGCATGGCCAACCTGCTGGGCATCGACACCAACCGCATCATCTCTGCCACCTTTGTGATTGGCGCGGCGCTGGCTGCGGTGGCCGGCCTGTTGCTGGGCATGTACTACGGCTCGGTTGACCCGCTGTTCGGCTTTATTGCCGGCCTGAAGGCCTTTACCGCAGCGGTACTGGGCGGCATTGGCAGCATTCCGGGCGCCATGCTCGGCGGCCTGATTCTGGGTGTGGCAGAAAGCATGACGTCCGGCTACCTCAGTGGTGAATACAAAGACGTGGTGTCGTTCAGCCTGCTCATCCTGATCCTGCTGTTCAAACCCACCGGACTGCTTGGCAAACCGGAGGTTGAGAAGATCTGATGGCCACCCCCAACTTCAAACATGCGTTGTTCTGCGCAATCGTAACGCTGATTATTGCCTACCCCATTCTGGGCCTGAACCTGGTGGCGCAAGGCACAAAGGTGGGCCTGGAAGGCGCCACCACGTCTACCGTGATCTCGGTGGTGCTGGCCGCGTTCGTGGTGTTTTTCTTCCAGCTGTTCCGCGACAGCATTATGGGTAGCCTGGGCAAACTGCCGAAACTGAACCCGCTGAGCGGGCGCGAGCCCATGCCCCAGGCCAAACGGGCAAAGCTGGAATCCTGGGTGCTCACCGCCATCGTGGTATTTGCCCTGTTCTGGCCGTTCCTGGTGTCCCGCGGCTCGGTAGACCTCGCCACCCTGGTGCTGATCTACGTGATGCTGGCACTGGGCCTGAACGTGGTGGTTGGCCTGGCTGGCCTGCTGGACCTGGGCTATGTGGCCTTCTACGCCGTCGGCGCATATACCTTTGCACTGCTATCGCAATACTTCGGCTTCAGCTTCTGGGCGGCCTTGCCCATCGGTGCCTGCCTGGCGGCCTTGTTCGGCCTGGTGCTGGGTTTTCCGGTGCTGCGGTTACGGGGTGATTACCTGGCCATCGTGACCCTCGGCTTCGGGGAAATCATCCGCATCCTGCTGAATAACTGGACGGCGGTCACCGGCGGCCCCAACGGCATTGGCGGCATTCCCGAGCCCACCCTGTTCGGCATGGAATTCGGCCGGCGGGTGAAGGAAGAAGGCAATACCTCTTTCCACGAAACCTTCGGCATTGCCTACAGCGGCGAGCACAAGGTGATCTTCCTGTACCTGATCGCCCTGGTGCTGGCGGTGATTACCGCACTGGTGATTCGCCGGCTGATGCGCATGCCCGTTGGCCGCGCCTGGGAAGCCCTGCGGGAAGATGAAATTGCTGCCCGTTCGCTCGGCCTCAGCCGCACGGCGGTGAAGCTCTCCGCCTTCACCATCGGTGCTTTCTTTGCCGGCTTCGCCGGTACGGTGTTTGCCTCCAAGCAGGGCTTTATCAGCCCGGAGTCGTTCGTGTTCCTGGAATCCGCCATCATCTTGGCCATTGTGGTGCTGGGCGGCATGGGCTCGCAGATCGGCGTTATCCTCGCCGCCATTGCGGTCACCATCCTGCCGGAGCTGGCCCGGGAGTTTGCCGATTACCGCATGCTGATCTTCGGTGCGGCCATGGTGCTGATGATGGTATGGCGGCCGCAGGGGCTGATGCCCATGCGCAGGATTCACATTGAACTGAAACGGCAGGAGTGACAGGCATGCTAGAAGTATCCAATCTGTCCATGCGCTTTGGCGGCCTGCTGGCAGTCGACCAGGTAAGCCTGGACGTACAGGAACGGGAAATCGTATCGATCATCGGCCCGAACGGGGCCGGTAAAACCACAGTGTTCAACTGCATCAGCGGGTTCTACAAGCCGACCGGCGGCAAGATCCTGTTCGAAGGGCGGGAGATTCAGGGCACGCCTGACTACAAGATCTCCCGGCTGGGCATGGTGCGCACCTTCCAGCACGTGCGGCTGTTCAACCAGATGACGGTGGTGGAAAACCTGCTGGTGGCCCAGCACCGGCACCTGAACACCAACCTGCTGGCAGGCCTGATTAAAACCCCGAACTACCGGGAGCGGGAACAGAAGTCACTGGACCGGGCCACCTACTGGCTCGACCGGGTGGGCCTGCTGGACCTGGCCAACCGGGAAGCCGGCAACCTGGCCTATGGCCAGCAGCGGCGGCTGGAAATTGCCCGCTGCATGGTGACCGAGCCCAAGCTGCTGATGCTGGACGAACCCGCCGCCGGCCTGAACCCGGCCGAAACCAAAGACCTCAACCAGCTGATTGTCAGCCTGAAGTCCGACTACAACGTGTCGGTACTGCTGATCGAGCACGACATGAGCCTGGTTATGGACATTTCCGACCGGATAACCGTGATCAACCAGGGCCGCCCCCTGGCCAGCGGTACCCCGGCAGAAGTCCGCCAGAACGACGATGTGATCAAAGCCTATCTGGGCGAGGCCTGAGGAAACACCATGCTAGTACTGGAAAACGTTCATACCCACTACGGCAAGATCGAGGCCTTGCACGGGGTGTCTGTGGAGGTGAACAAGGGCGAAATTGTCTCCCTGATCGGTGCCAACGGCGCCGGCAAGACCACCCTGCTGATGACCGTTTGCGGCAACCCGCAAGCCAGCGCCGGCCGGGTCATTCTGGAAGGCCGCGATATCACCAACGAAGCCACCTCCAACATCATGCGTTCCGGCATTGCCATTGTGCCGGAAGGCCGGCGGGTGTTCTCGGGGCTGACGGTGGAAGAGAACCTGCACATGGGGGGATTCTTCAACACCAAGGCCGAAATCCGCAAAAGCCAGGACCACGTGTACGAACTGTTCCCGCGCCTGAAAGAGCGGGAGCACCAGAGGGCCGGCACCATGTCGGGCGGTGAACAGCAGATGCTGGCCATCGGCCGGGCACTGATGAGCAAACCCAGAATGATCATCCTGGATGAGCCGTCACTGGGTCTGGCGCCGATCATCATCCAGCAGATCTTCGAGATCATCGGTCACCTGCGCGAAGAAGGCATTACAGTCTTCCTGGTGGAGCAGAACGCCCATCAGGCGCTGAACCTGGCAGACCGGGGCTATGTACTGGAAACCGGGCGTATCCGGCTGCACGATACCGGCAAAAACCTGTTGGCGAACCCGGAGGTGCGGGAGGCTTACCTGGGGGGTTAAGGCTGCCTGAAAAACACAAAAGCCGGAGAGGTCCTGCCCTGCTCCGGCTTTTTTCTGGCATGGCCAGATCCGTTACTCTACGCTGCGGATCGTGCCCTTATAACCTTCAACGGTTACGTCGATGGTGCCGTAAACAAGATAGTCATTCTTCTTTACGATGTAGCGTGGAGCTACAATCACATCGGCGCCAGAGGTTTTGATGGCATTATAGGCAGCAGCAGACTTCACCGCAGAAACCGGATCCAGGCCACCCAGCCCCAGACCGCTGCCGCCGCCGTTGCCGTAGGTCATGCCATCGGCGTATTCGCTGTCGTCACTCATGGTGAAGAACAGGATCTTGGTTGCGGAGGATTTGCCAGTAATCTTCTCACCCACTTCGATATCGGCCTTGATATCGGTGGTCACGCTGCCATGCAGGGGAACCGGGTTAGAGCTGACATTCAGGGAGGAACAACCGGACATTGCGCCGGCTACCAGAAGGGTAGATGCAATCAGTGCTTTTTTCACAAAACTTCTCCATGTGTTGTTACTCGGCCGTCATGGCCGCGCGCACTATACTGAAAGCGCCTGCTTATGACAAGATCGGTTAAATTTTGAGAAAACCATCACATTTAGGCATAAGAAACCTCTTCGCCACGCCTCCCCGCCAACCCTTCCCTCTTCCAATACACTGATTTATTTACCCAAGCCAGTTTTGATCTATACTTGTAGTAACGGTCTTCAACCAAACCGGCACCGGCCGGGGCCGTTGTCTTGCAGCCAACCCAGGAAATTCCGGTTGCAGGGTATGCGACGAAGCAAAAAACCACATAAAGGAGTGGATAATGAAAAAACTGATCGCAGGTGCAATTCTTCTTGGCGCATCTTCCATGGCATTCGCCCAGCCTGGCTGTGGTGTTGGCGCCATGATCTGGAAAGGCCAATCCGGTATTGCTCCACACGTACTGGCCGCCACCACCAACGGAACCTTCGGCAACCAGACTTTCGGTATGACCACCGGTACTCTGGGCTGCTCCACCAACCAGTCTGTGCAATCCATGGCTATGTACATGGACAGCAACATCGACAAGGTTGCCCGTGACATGTCCCGTGGTTCCGGCGAAAACCTCGAAACCCTGGCCGTTCTGCTGGGTGTAGAAGAAGCCGACCGTGATACCTTCCGCAAAGTACTGCAAGACAACTTTGCAGCCATTTTCCCGAACTCTGACACCACCTCCGGTGAAGCGGTAGATTCCATCGTTTCCCTGATGGAACAGGACGAGTCTCTGAGCAAGTACGTAGCCGCCTGATCGGCTAAACCCGAAGGATTGAACCCGCGCCATGGATGGCGCACTATCGCCGTACCAATCCAAACCGGACGTAAACAATTCCCATGGGCTACCCCTTGCGCACTGGGCAGGCTGCACTCTGGCTTGCATGTTCACTCGCAACCCCGGCAACCTTTGCCGCCATTCCCGACAACCTTCACGAACATCCGGTATGGCTCACGCTTGGCCACTACCACCAGGATACCCTGGGCTCCGGTTTCACCAGCCAGGCAGACGATCCTGCGTTTTTCCTGAGCGAGAATGGCAAAACCTCGCCGGAAGCAGAACTACAGGCAACCCTGGAAGCCATCCGCCAGCCCGGCGGTGGTGATGACCATGCCCGCTGCCGTTTCCCGGCCCGGGATGCCTGGTTGCGGGAACAACTGGATTTACCGGACACCCCGGTAGACTGCCCGGCTTACGACGAATGGGCCGCGACCCTGAACACCGAGAAAGTCACCCTGGTGTTTGCGGCCTCGTACCTGAACAGCCCGTCCTCCATGTTCGGCCACACCTTCCTGCGGCTGGACCCGCCCCAGGACGACGAAGAAACCGATCTGCTACTGGCCAACACCATTTCCTACGCAGCCGATGCCGCCGAACACGACAGCGAGCTGCTATTTGCCTATCGCGGAATCTTCGGTGGCTATCCGGGCATCACAGCTATCCAGCCCTATTACGAAATGATCCGGCTGTACAACGACATCGAACACCGGGACCTCTGGGAATACACCCTGAACCTCACCCAGCCAGAGGTCAACACACTGCTGGCCCATACCTGGGAGATTCAGGACAAGAACTTTGACTATTACTTCTTCGACGAAAACTGTGCCTACCGCCTGCTGGCACTGATTGACGCTGCCCGCCCGGGCACTGACCTGCTGGATGAAGTAAGCACTCACGCCATTCCGTCTGACACCGTGCGCTGGGTGCGGGATGCCGGGCTGGTGGAAAGCATTCATTACCGCCCCTCCGCCGCCACCTCCGTTGCCCACAGCCTCGACAGCCTGCCTCCTGAACACCGGACCATCGCCGCTGCGGTCGCCAACGGCTATGTGGATGTGAACGGGCCGGAAGTCCGGGAGCTGGACAAGAACGACCGCGCCCAATTGCTGGACGCCACCTACGACTACGTTCGCTACCAGAGCGAAGCCGAAGGCTGGCCCCGGGAGCATGCGGCACCGCTGTCCCACCAGCTGCTGGTATCCCGCAGCAAGATTGTTGGAGCGGAAGAGTTGCCCAAGGTACCGGAACCTGAAATCCGCGACGACCAGGGCCATGACACCTTCCGCCTGAGCCTGGGCTCCGGCCAAATGGCCCACAGCGAATTCACCCAGCTAACCCTCCGGCCCGCCTACCACGACGTGCTGGACCCGCCCGCCGGTTACCGCACCGGTGCACAACTGCAGTTCCTGCGTCTGGATGCCCGCCTGTACCACGGCAACAACGAACTGCAGGTAGAGCAGATCACCGGGGTGGAAATACGCTCCCTGAGCCCGAGAAACCCGTTCTTCTCGCCAATCTCGTGGCAGGTGGGCTTCGGTGGCCGCCGCACCGATACCGGTGATGACCGCGTGCTCACACCCTATCTGGAAGGGGGAGCCGGTGGCAGCTGGGGCCTTGGCCAGAATACCCAGGCGTTCGCCATTGCCACCGCCGATGTGGAAATCGATGACGACCTGCGCCGCGGCCACGATTTCGCCCCCGGTGCAGACCTCGGCCTGCTGCACCAGAACAACCGCTTCAGTCTGCTGGCCGGCGCAAAAACCAAGGCCTGGATCATCAGCAGCCAGCACCGGCAGGATCAGCTGTACGCCGAAGGCAACTGGCACATCGGCCGGGAGTTCAGCGTATTCGCCAAATTCACCCGGGAAGACCACTTCGACAGGTACCAGAGCACATGGCAAGCCGGCCTTCACGCCTACTTCTGAATCCCAGGGCGGCCATCGTCGCCCTACTGGCCATCACCGCACTGCTGCAAACCGGCTGCAGCAGCGTGTTCTTCTACCCGGACAAAACCACCTACATCACCCCGGACCGGCTCAACCTGGACTATGAGGACGTCTACCTCGACACAGCCGACGGCGAAACCCTCCACGGCTGGTGGCTCCCCGCCCTCACCGACGAGCCTGCCAAGGGCACGGTTTACTACCTGCACGGCAACGCCCAGAACGTCAGCGCCCACATCCTCAACGCCGCATGGCTGCCAGAGCAGGGCTACAACGTATTCACCCTCGATTATCGCGGTTACGGCCAATCTACTGGTGCACCCGATATAGAAGGCGCTTTACACGACGTAGAAACCGGCCTGCGCTGGCTGATCGAACAGAAAGACACACAAAACCGCCCGCTTTACCTCCTCGGCCAGAGCCTCGGCGGCGCCCTGGGCGTTGCCCTCGCCAGCGAATGGACCCAGCGCAGCGAACAGCCCCCGCTAAACGGTCTCATCCTCGACGGCACCTTCTCCGGCTTCCGCTACATCGCCCGGGAGAAGCTCGGCCTGTTCTGGCTCACCTGGCCACTCCAGTACCCCCTGAGCTGGACCATCCCGGATGACTACGAAGGCACCGACAGGATCGCCGGTATGTCACCGGTGCCGGTGATGGTTATCCACAGCGTGCGTGATGGCATTATTCCGTTTGATCACGGTGTGCGATTGTATGAGGCGGCGGAGCAGCCCAAGGAGTTTTTGCGGACGGATACGCCCCATGCGGCGACGTTTGTGATTCCGGCATACAGGGAGGCAGTGCTGGAGTTTATGGAAAGGAATTTTTAGCCACGAAAGCCACAAAATCACACGAAAAAAATAAAAGCTTATTAAACAGAAAACCCGCCATGAAAGCGGGTTTTCGTGTTACTGACTAACTGAAAAATCAGTCAGCGAAGTCAGTCGGCTGCTCGCCTTCCTTAACTTCCTTCATGGACAGCTTCACGCGGCCACGGTTGTCGACATCCAGAACCTTAACCAGAACTTCCTGACCTTCGCTCAGCTCGTCAGTCACGTTCTCGATGCGGCGCTCGGAGATCTGGGAGATATGTACCAGACCATCCTTACCCGGCAGGATGTTAACGAAGGCACCGAAGTCCACAATGCGCTCAACGCGGCCCTTGTAGATTGCGCCCACTTCGATCTCGGCAGTGATTTCCTTGACCCGGTTTACAGCAGCCTGAGCGGCGGCGGCATCAGCGGCGTAGATTTTCACGTTGCCGTCGTCATCCAGGTCGATGGACGCACCGGTCTCGTCGCAGATACCACGGATGGTAGCACCACCCTTACCGATAACATCACGGATCTTGTCCGGATGGATCTTGATGGTGGTGATGCTCGGAGCGCGCTCAGACAGCTCGGCGCGGGGCTCGGCGATAACCTTGTTCATCTCGTCCAGGATGTGCAGACGCGCAGCGTTGGCCTGCTCCAGGGCGATTTCCATGATTTCGTCGGTAATACCCTGGATTTTGATATCCATCTGCAGGGCAGTTACGCCGTCTTTGGTACCGGCAACCTTGAAGTCCATGTCGCCCAGGTGATCTTCGTCACCCAGGATGTCTGTCAGAACCGCGAACTTGTCGCCTTCCTTGACCAGACCCATGGCGATACCGGCAACCGGCGCCTTCAGGGGCACACCCGCGTCCATCAGCGCCAGGGAAGAACCACATACGGAAGCCATGGAGCTGGAACCGTTGGATTCAGTGATCTCGGATACCGCACGGATGGCATACGGGAATTCTTCGATGGTCGGCATAACCGCGGCGACACCACGCTTGGCCAGGCGACCGTGACCGATTTCGCGACGGCCCGGGCTACCCATACGGCCAGCTTCACCTACGGAGTACGGAGGGAAGTTGTAGTGGAACAGGAACGGGTCTTTGCGCTCACCTTCCAGGGCATCGATGATCTGCACGTCACGGGTGGTACCCAGAGTGGCAGTTACGATGGCCTGGGTCTCGCCACGAGTGAACAGGGCAGAACCGTGAACGGACGGCAGTACGCCAACTTCGACCTTGATCGGGCGAACGGTTTTGTTGTCACGGCCATCGATACGGGGCTTGCCTTCGATAACCTGCAGGCGAACCACAGACTTCTCGACCTTGCCGAAGTACTTCTTCACTTCCTCTTCGGAAGGCTGGCCTTCTTCTTCACCGGCCAGTTTTTCAACGGCGGCAGATTTGATCTCGCCCAGACGCTCGTAACGGGCCATCTTGTCGCGGATCGCGTAGGCTTCTTCGATGGCACCACCGAATTCGGCCTTGATAGCGTTCAGCAGCTCGGTGTTCTCTGCCTCAGGCTGCCATTCCCAGCGCGGCTTGCCGTTTTCAGCAGCAAATTCCTTGATGGCGTTGATGGCAGTCTGCATTTCCTGGTGGGCAAACAGTACGGCGCCCAGCATCTGGTCTTCAGTCAGGCCCTTGGCCTCGGACTCAACCATCAGTACCGCTTCGTCGGTACCGGCCACAACCATGTCCAGCAGGGAGCTGCCCAGCTCTTCGAAGGTCGGGTTCAGGAAGTAGCCTTTCTCGTTGGTGTAACCCACACGGGCAGCACCAATCGGGCCGTCGAACGGGATACCGGAGATGGCCAGGGCTGCAGAGGCAGCCAGCATGGCAGCGATGTCCGGGTCCTGGTTCTTGCTGGACGACATGACCGTCAGCACAACCTGGACTTCGTTCATGTAGCCGCTTGGGAACAGCGGGCGGATCGGACGGTCGATCAGGCGGGAGGTCAGGGTCTCTTTCTCGGACGGACGACCTTCACGCTTGAAGAAGCCACCCGGGATTTTACCGGCGGCGTAGGTTTTTTCCTGGTAGTTCACTGTCAGGGGGAAAAAGCCCTGGCCCGGCTTGGGCTCTTTGGCGCCTACAACGGTGCCCAGAACAGAGATGTCACCACAGCTGACCAGTACTGCGCCAGTGGCCTGGCGGGCGATGCGGCCAGTTTCCAGGGTGAAGGTTTCGCCACCCATTTCGAATGTTTTAATACGTGGTTGCAGATCCACAATAAACTCCTGCTTTTTTCAGTTATGAACTCGGGTTTCAACTGCAGCAGCTTGACCTGTGAACCGAAAGGCAACCCGTCTGAAAGCTAACAGGCTGTTGTAAAACCCCGGCTGGGACTGTGGTTTCCCGACAGCACCCGGGCTTTCAACAACCTGCTATCAATATCGGCTTTCCATTAGACAGAGAAAATCCTTCGGTTTCACTGACAAATCAACTGCAGTAAAAATAACGGGAGAAAAGCGCGGTAAAGGCCGGGACACGCCCGGCCTTTACCTTCAGGTCGAAACCCGGATTAGCGACGCAGACCCAGACGCTGGATGAGTTCCAGGTAACGGTCGGCGTTTTTACGCTTCAGGTAGTCCAGCAGCTTACGACGCTGGTTTACCATCCGGATCAGGCCGCGGCGGGAATGGTGATCCTGCTTGTTGGCCTTGAAGTGATCCTGCAGCTTGTTGATGTTGGCGCTCAGCAGAGCTACCTGAACCTCAGGGGAACCGGTATCGCCATCACCTTGCTGAAAATCCTTAACGATCTGAGCTTTCTCACTGGCAGAAAGTGCCATATTACACCTCATAGGTTGCGATGCTGTTAAATCCGGCCGAACCGCGCATCTCTACAGCCCGGCTAAACAACGGCGGGGTTACCTGCCGTTGTTTTTTACCAGCCGGCGCGGCACCAGATTGGTGTCGTCGCCTTCCGGCATAGCTTCAGCCAGCCCCACAAAGGAACGGTCGCCATAAATGCGCACGAAGCCTTCCAGAGACTGACCGGGTATTCTAACCGGTTGTCCGTTCAAGATCGATACCAGCGCAGGCCCCGCCAACCGGTGCTCGGGGAACATGGTCAGGGCGCTTTCCGGCGGCAGCAACAGGCCATCCAGACTCTCGCCCCGCTCACGCATGGCTTCCAGGTCTTTGACATCACGGGCATTTGCCAGGGTGTAACCGGAGGCCAGGGTTCTGCGCAGGGCAGACACATGGGCACCGCATCCCAGAGCTTCGCCGATATCCTCGACCAGTGAGCGAATATACGTACCCTTGGTGCAGGTGACCGCCAGGTCGAGCTCCTGCTCGCGCACCGCCAGCAACTTCAGCTCGTAGATGGTGACAGGCCTCGCCGGCCGGTCAATCACGATGCCTTCGCGGGCGTATTCGTACAGGGGCTTGCCCTGGTGCTTCAGGGCGGAGTACATGGAAGGAACCTGCTGGATATCGCCCCGGAAGTTTTCCAGGACAGCCTCCACCTGCGCTTCGGTCAGCGCCGGCACCGGCTTTTCTTCCACCACCGCACCTTCACTGTCGCCGGTTTCGGTACGAATACCCAGCTTCGCAGTGGTGATATAGGCCTTGTCGCTGTCCAGCATCATCTGGGAGAACTTGGTGGCCTCTCCGAAGCACAGCGGCAATACGCCGGTGGCGAGCGGATCAAGCGCTCCGGTATGGCCGGCCTTGGCCGCACCATACAGGCGCTTGACCTGCTGCAGGATTCCGTTGGAGGTAACGCCCTGAGGCTTGTCGATCACCAGAATGCCGTTTACATCACGGCCTTTGCGTCTACGGCTCAAGCATCACGCTCCGGGTTGTCGGAAACGGGATCGTCGTTGTCGTCCCGGGGTACGGCCGGCTTGTCGCCTACCGCCTCGCGGATCAGCCGATCCATCTTACGGCTCTGGCCCAGCAGGGTATCGAAGTGAAAGCGCAGGTGGGGAACCACCCGCAGTTTCATCGCACGGCCTACCTGGCCCCGCAAAAAGCCGGAGGCATTGTTCAGCACTGCCAGCGATTCCTTCACCTCGGGCGATTCCTCGGTGAGCTCTTCGGTAGACAGCAATGAAACATAGATATCGGCATAGCCCAGGTCACGGCTGACCTTTACGTCGTTCACCGTGACCATACCAACGCGAGGGTCTTTCACCTCGCGCTGGATGAGCTGGGCCAGCTCACGCTGCATCTGGTCGCCAATGCGTTCTACGCGACTGTATTCCCGTGCCATCAGGCCCCCGTGGATTCAAGCTGACGTTCAACACGGACGCGATCGAATACTTCGATCTGGTCGCCCACTTTCACGTCGTAGCCTTTAACACCGATACCACATTCCATACCGTTGCGAACTTCCGGCACGTCGTCCTTGAAGCGACGCAGGGATTCCAGCTCGCCTTCGAAGATCACCACGTTGTCACGCAGTACGCGGATCGGCTTGTTCCGGTATACGGTACCTTCGGTCACCATACAGCCAGCCACCTGGCCGAACTTCGGTGAACGGAACACGTCACGCACATCGGCGATGCCCACGATATCTTCGCGGAACTCCGGCTTGAGCATGCCAGTCAGGGCCGCTTTCACATCATCGATCAGGTTATAGATGATGCTGTAGTAGCGCAGATCCAGGCCTTCCTGCTCAACCAGGCGCTTGGATGCAGTATCCGCACGCACGTTGAAACCGAAGATTACGGCGTTGGTGGCCATGGCCAGGCTGACGTCGGTCTCGGCAATGCCGCCCACGCCGGAGGACACGATCTTCACCTGAACCTCTTCGTTACCCAGGTCCTGCAGGGCCTTGGTAATGGCTTCCAGGGAACCACGCACGTCGGTCTTGAGCACAACGTTGAGGGTTTTGACCTCGTCTTTGCCCATGTTCTCGAACATGTTTTCAAGCTTGGCCGCCTGCTGGCGCTGCAGACGCTGTTCACGCTCGCGGGTCTGACGGAATTCAGCCAGTTCCTTGGCCTTCTTCTCGTCGGCTACGGCGAAGAACTCGTCACCGGCATCTGGTGTGCCGTTCAGGCCCAGAATCTCAACCGGGATGGACGGGCCAGCGTCTTTTACCTGGCGTCCGGCTTCGTCGGTCATGGCGCGAACCTTACCGAAGAAGGAACCCGCTACCACCATATCGCCCTGGCGCAGGGTACCGTTCTGAACCAGAACAGTGGCTACGGAACCACGGCCACGCTCCAGGCTGGATTCAACCACAACACCTTTGGCAGCCGCATCCGGAGAAGCTTCCAGCTCGAGGATCTCGGCCTGCAGCAGCACCGCTTCCAGCAGGTCGTCGATACCCATACCGGTATGCGCTGAAACCGGCACGAACTGAACGTCGCCGCCCCAGTCTTCCGGAATCACGTCCAGCGCAGACAGCTCGTTCTTGATGCGGTCTGGATCGGCTTCTTCCTTGTCCATCTTGTTGATGGCAACCACCAGGGGTACGCCTGCAGAGCGGGCGTGCTGAACGGCTTCCTTGGTTTGCGGCATAACGCCGTCATCGGCCGCCACCACCAGGATAACGATATCGGTACACTGGGCACCGCGAGCCCGCATGGCGGTGAACGCCGCGTGGCCCGGGGTATCCAGGAAGGACACCATGCCGTGATCGGTTTCTACGTGGTAGGCACCGATATGCTGGGTAATACCACCGGACTCGCCGGCAGCAACCTTGGCGCGACGGATGTAATCCAGCAGCGAGGTTTTACCGTGGTCAACGTGACCCATCACGCTGACAACCGGTGCCCGCTTGATTTTCTCTTTGCCTGAGTCGTCGCCGGTGATTTCACTCAGCACTTCTTCTTCAAAGGCATCTTCGCTGACAGCCCTGGGCTTGTGGCCCAGCTCTTCGGTTACCAGAACCGCAGTTTCCTGGTCCAGCGCCTGATTGATGGTGGCCATTACGCCCATACCCATCAGGGTTTTAATAACATCAGCGGCTTTGACAGCCATACGCTGGGCAAGGTCACCTACGGTGATGGTTTCCGGAATCTGTACTTCTCTTACCATGGGCTTGGTTGGCCTCTCGAAAGCATGACGCTTTTCTTTCGGTTTCTTTTTAGCCCGCAGCTGCTTGCGAGGACGGTTTTCTTCGTCGTCCTCGGAAATAACAAGAGGTTCTTCAACCGGACGGCTGCGAGGGCCGCGATGACCAGCCTGTTTCTTCTTAGGCTTGCCTTCTTCGATTTCGTCGCCGCGCTCGCGTACCTTTTCTTTCTTCTTCTTGGGCTTGCGATCCCGTCCTTCATCTTCCGGCGGAGGCATGGGAATGTCCTCCGGTGCCGGCTCGGGCTCCTGGGCTTTCTTCGGCTCGGCAGCAGCTTGTTCCTGCTCCGGCGCCGGGGCAGCAGCGGATGTCTCCGGCTGTGCCTGTTCTGCAGTTACCTGCGGTGCCTGTTCCGGCGCTTGCTGTTCCGCTACCGGCTGCTCTGCCACTTCTTCCGGCTTCGGTGCTGCCACCTCCGGCTCGGGCTGCAGTTCCGCACGCTTGATATAGGTGCGGCGCTTGCGTACTTCCACGTTCACGGTTTTTGCCTTGCCGGCCTTCAACGTGGTTGTGGTTTTACGCTTCAAGGTAATCTTGTTCGGCTCTGCCTGGGCTTCACCGTGGGTCTTTCTCAGATAAGCCAGCAACTGCTGCTTCTCATCACTGGTGACAGCGTCGTTCTCACTGCGGGCTTTCAGGCCCGCTTCAACGATCTGCTTCAGCAAACGATCCACGGGAGCGCCTACATCTGCGGCCAGTTGTTTTACCGTTACTTCAGCCATACTGGTCCTCCTCTCCCGAATCAGGCCTGGTCTTCAAACCAGGGTGCGCGTGCGATCATAATCAGCTGACCGGCGCGCTCTTCATCCATACCTTCAATATCAAGCAGATCATCCACAGACTGCTCGGCCAGATCTTCCATGGTACGCACACCCATCCCGGCGAGTTTGAACGCCAGGCCACGGTCCATACCTTCCATATTCAGAAGATCTTCAGCGGGTTCTGCACCCTCCAGGGCTTCTTCACTTGCCAGCGCCTGATTCAGCAGCACGTCTTTGGCACGGCGGCGCAATTCAGAAACGGTGTCTTCGTCAAAGCCCTCGATCGCCAGCATTTCTTCCATCGGTACATAGGCCACTTCTTCGATAGACGTGAAGCCTTCTTCGATCAGAACACCGGCAAACTCTTCATCAACGTCCAGGTGAGCGGTGAAGTGCTCAACCAGGCGGTTGTATTCCTGTTCCTGACGCTCACCGGCTTCTTCTTCGGTCATCACGTTCAGGGTCCAGCCGGTCAGCTCAGTGGCCAGGCGAACGTTCTGGCCATTACGACCGATGGCCTGCGCCAGATTATCTTCAGCGACGGCGACATCCATGGTGTGACGGTCTTCGTCCATCACAATGGAGGCCACTTCTGCCGGTGCCATGGCGTTGATCACCAGCTGCGCGGGGTTGTCGTCGTACAGCACGATGTCTACACGCTCGCCGCCCAGCTCGTTGGAGACCGCCTGCACGCGGGAGCCCCGCATACCAACACAGGCACCCACAGGGTCGATCCGGCGATCGTTGGTCTTCACCGCGATCTTGGCGCGGGAACCGGGATCACGGGCGGCGCCACGGATCTCGATCAGGTCTTCGGCGATTTCCGGAACCTCGATGCGGAACAGTTCGATCAGCATCTGGGCATCGGTACGGCTGAGAATCAGCTGCGGACCGCGATGATCAGTGCGGATTTCCAGCAGCAGGGCCCGTACCCGGTCACCCATGCGGAAGGTTTCCCGCGGGATCAGGTGTTCACGGGGCAGCAGCGCTTCGGCGTTACCACCGAGATCTACGATAACGTTGTCCCGTGTCACCTTCTTGACGGTGCCGGACACCAGCTCACCGATGCGATCACGGTAGCTGTCGACAATCTTCATGCGCTCGGCTTCGCGCACTTTCTGGAAGATGATCTGCTTGGCGGCCTGGGCACCGATGCGCCCGAATGCCACAGATTCCACCTTCTCTTCGTGCATGTCGCCCGGCCGGAGATTGGTATCAATCTCTTCGGCTTCCTGCATGGTCAGCTCGGTGCCCAGTGCCGGAACCGCATCGTTGTCTACCACCAGCCAGCGGCGGAAGGTCTCGTATTCGCCGGTACGGCGATCGATAGCAACCCGGATGTCGGCTTCTTCGTCTTCGTAACGTTTTTTGGCAGCGGTAGCGAGTGCGAGTTCGATCGCCTCGAAAATCACATCCTTCTCGACGCCTTTCTCGTTCGAGACGGATTCCACTACCAGCAAGATCTCTTTACTCATTGGATTGCCCTGCCCTCAAAATAATCGATACATCTACAGATTTGTTCGAATGTGTCATTCAAAAACCGGAATGATGTTGGCCTTTTCAATACTGTCGTACGGCAACAGGTACTCGTGGTCATCAACCACGACCACAACCTCGTCACCCTCGACGCCTTTGATCAGCCCCTGGAATTTGCGACGACCCTCAAAGGCCATGCGCAGCTTGATCTGTACTTTATGGCCGACAAACGCCTCGTACTGTTCCAGGCGGAACAACGGCCGGTCCATACCCGGGGAAGAAACCTCCAGGGTGTACTCGCTCTGGATGGGGTCTTCCACATCCATCACACCGCTGACCTGCCGACTGACTTTTTCACAGTCTTCAATGCTGATGCCGTTTTCGGCATCATCAATAAACACCCGGAGCATGGACTGATGCCCGCGGGAACGAAATTCAATGCCCCAGAATTCAAATCCGAGCCCTTCCACTACCGGGCGCAGGATGTCTTCCAGTTGTTTAAGCTTGGCTGACAAGTGTCGCCGCCTCCGTATTCAGATTTTCAGGGTACAAAAACAAAAAAAGGGCTGTTAATCAGCCCTTTTATGCACCAGGGCCCTTGCGCCAGGCCCCTTAATCAAAAAGCCCCTGAAAATGGGGCCTTTTGTTGCAAGAATTCGCAGAAAGCTAACCCAACCATGCTCTCTGCCGACAGACACCTGGCCTGCCTGGAAGCCAGAAAAAACACTGACTCCAATAACCGCCGGAGTATAGAGGACACCGCGCGGAGTGGTCAAGGACTGACCAAAAAAAACGGCCTGGGTTTGCCAAGCCGTCTTCTTCAAATATGGTGCCCGGGGCCGGACTCGAACCGGCACAGCTTTCGCTACCACCCCCTCAAGATGGCGTGTCTACCAGTTTCACCACCCGGGCAACACTCTTTACTCGAGGTCAGGGAGATCAGACTCCCCGGCCCCGGCTTCGCTACCTGCGCCTTCGTCAATAGCCGGCGCGCTGCTATCACTTGCAGGGGCCTGGGTAGATTCCTGAACTGTCGGAATACCCGCCTCACCTGCTACTTCAGCGCGCTGCTTGGCAAAGATCGCCAGCGAAAAACTTGTCACAAAAAAGACAACCGCCATCAGGGTGGTCATCCTGGTCAGGAAGCTGCCGCTGCCCTGACTACCGAAAACCGTCTGCGAGGCACCGCCACCAAATGCCGCACCGGCATCCGCGCCCTTGCCCTGCTGGATCAGAACCAGGCCCACCAGCGCCACGGCGATCACGACGTGAACTACAACTACCAGTGTTTCCAACCAATCCATACAGACTCTCGTAAACGTTTCGGATTACGCACCCGCCGGGAATGCCCGACAGATACTGATAAACTCATCGGCCTTCAGCGATGCTCCGCCAATAAGACCACCATCGATATCCGGCTCTGAAAACAGAGCGGCCGCATTATCCGCTTTTACGCTGCCGCCGTAAAGTACCGAAATGGATTCGGCAGGCGCTTTCATGCTCGAAAGCACATTGCGGATTTCCGCATGCATAGCCTGGGCGTCCTCTGCGGTTGCGGTTCTGCCCGTGCCAATAGCCCAGACAGGCTCGTAGGCAACAACCACCTGCGACCAGCTTTCACCCTCAACACGGGCCAGCCCGCGTATCACCTGGGTGGCCACAACACGCTCGGCATCACCGGCCTCACGCTGCTCCAGGGTCTCCCCAACGCACAACACCGCCGTCAGACCGCTTTGCAGAACCTGTTCAACCTTGGCTGCAACCATTTCATCGGTCTCACCAAACAACTGGCGACGCTCGGAGTGCCCAACCAGCACGTAACCGCAACCCATATCACGGGCCATGTCGGCGGAAACTTCACCGGTGTAGGCGCCGGACTGCCACTGACTGACGTTCTGGACACCTGTCGCCAGGTCATCTCCTGCCTCAGCCTGAACAGCACTTACATACAGCGCAGGAGGAATAATCACCACCTTTGCACCGTTATCGAGACGGCCAGCCTGCTCGCGAACCGGGCCAACCAGTTGCTGCACCAGGTCTTTCGACCCGTTCATTTTCCAGTTACCGGCTACAATCCTGCGACGCATACTTATTCTCAGCTATCCCGAAAACCCCGAACAAAAGGGAGCGCGAACTATACAGCAGTCATTTCCTGCACACAACCCGCTCCCCGCACCGCCACTCAGGGGTTTGAGCGCTCCACCACCCGGGCCAGCTCTTCGGCCACACGGGTAATTTCTGCGGCATCCCGGCCCTCTGCCATCACCCGGATCAGCGGCTCGGTTCCGGATGCCCGCAACAAGATACGACCGGCATCGCCCAGGCCGGCTTCAGCCTGGCGCACAGCCTCGACAATATCCGCGCGGGAAAACGGATCAAAACGCCGCGCCACCCGCACATTCACCATTTTCTGGGGCAGCTTGCTCATTCCCTGACGCAGCTCGCTCAGGGTTTTACCGGAATTGCGCACAGCCAGTAACACCTGCAGGGCAGACACAATACCATCGCCGGTGCTGGTGCAGTCACGAATGACCATATGGCCGGAACCTTCACCCCCGACCACCCAGTTGTTAGCCAGCAACCGCTCCATCACATAGCGGTCGCCCACTTTCGCCCGCTCGAACTGGATGCCGAGTTCACGCAGGGCCAACTCAACGCCCAGGTTGGTCATCAGGGTACCCACCACACCGCCTTTGAGGCGCCCTTCGGCCTGGCGCTGGTACGCGAGAATGTACAGCAGCTCATCGCCGTCCACCTCGGAGCCGTCACGGTCAACCATCAGCACCCGGTCACCATCGCCATCGAAGGCAATGCCCAGGTCGGCTTTTTTCTCGGCAACTGTCTGCTTAAGAGCATCCAGGTGGGTGGAACCAACATTCAGGTTGATGTTCAGACCATCGGGCTCGGCGCCGATCACGGTAATCTTTGCACCCAACTCCCGGAACACCTTGGGCGCCACGTGGTAGGTGGCACCGTGGGCACAATCCAGGACGATATGCAGGCCATCGAGGGTAAATTCGTTAGGTACGGTGCTCTTGCAGAATTCCACGTAGCGACCGGGCGCGTCATCAATCCGGGTCGCCTTGCCCAGTTCGTTGGGCTCACAGACCTTGATGGGCTGGTCCAGCCAGCGCTCGATTTCAGCTTCCAGGGCATCGTCCAGCTTGGTGCCGGCGGCAGAGAAAAACTTGATGCCGTTGTCGTGGTGCGGGTTATGGGACGCACTGATAACGATACCGGCAGAGGCGCGGAAGGTACGGGTGAGGTAGGCAATGGCCGGTGTCGGCATCGGGCCCAGCAGCTTCACATCCACTCCGGCGGCAGACAGGCCGGCCTCCAGGGCCGACTCGAACATATAACCGGACAACCGGGTGTCCTTGCCGATCAGCACACTGTTGCGCTGGCCATCTTTCTTGAACGCCTGGCCGGCAGCCCAACCCAGGTGGAGCATGAACTCCGGGGTAATCGGGCCTTCGCCAACATGGCCACGAATGCCATCGGTACCAAAATATTTACGCTCGGACATCAGATTGCCTCCTTAACCGCCGCTACTACCTTAACGGCGTCTACCGTTTCCCTTACATCGTGCACCCTGAGGATACTCGCACCTTTCATGGCCGATATTGTCGCGGCCGCGAGGCTTGCGGGCAACCTTTCATTCACATCCCGGCCGGTGATTGCTCCCAGCATGGATTTGCGGGACAGACCGATCAGCAGTGGATGGCCCAGCATGTGCAGCTGCTCCAGGGTCGCCAGCAACTGCACGTTGTGCTCGACGGTTTTGCCAAAGCCAAA
This sequence comes from Marinobacter sp. G11, assembly GCF_021282325.1. Classification (NCBI taxonomy): domain Bacteria; kingdom Pseudomonadati; phylum Pseudomonadota; class Gammaproteobacteria; order Pseudomonadales; family Marinobacteraceae; genus Marinobacter; species Marinobacter sp. G11. The sequence continues at coordinate 8,664 of NZ_JAJSPB010000022.1, read as the reverse complement.
GCCGGGGTCCAGGATGATCTTGTCCGGGTTCACCCCGGCGGCCTCTGCCACGCGCATGCGCTCGGTCAGAAACGAGCTGACTTCCCGGCGCACATTCCGGTAACGGGGATCGTTCTGCATAGTGTCCGGCTCACCCTGGATGTGCATGATACACACAGGAATATCCGCCTTCGCCGCCACTTCCGGTGCTCCGTCACGCTGCAGGGCACGGACATCATTGATCAGCCCCGCGCCGAGCTTTGCGGTTTCTGCCATTACCGCCGGGTTGCTGGTGTCTACGGAAATAACGGCATCCAGCTCCCGGGCAATGGCCTCGACCACCGGGCACACCCGGTCCAGCTCCTCCTGGGTGGAAACCTCTGCCGCTCCCGGCCGGGTGGATTCACCGCCTACATCAATAAATACTGCACCGTCCACCACCATCTGGCGGGCGCGGATCATGGCGGATTCCAGCGAATTGAAGCGACCACCGTCCGAAAACGAATCCGGGGTTACATTCAGGATGCCCATTACATGGCACAGGGAGAGGTCCAGTTCACGGCCGGCAAAGTTCATTTTCATAGCGAGGATTCCAGGGGCAACACTTTCGGGGAAACAAAAACAAACGCCGCCCGGAGGCCGGGCGGCGCGTTATATCACTCAGGCTTCGGCTGCGAGTCAGTGCTCGCCGGCCGGGCGCCCTACTCCGGGCTGGCGCCCGTCGTCAGAGCCTTTCGGCTCCGGAGCCTGCTCCGGCTCTTCAGCCTTTACGCCACCGGCGGGACCACTATCGCCCCAGTTCTTCGGCGGGCGCGGCTCTTTGCCGGCCATGATGTCGTCAATCTGGAAGCGATCGATGGTTTCGTACTTCATCAGCGCTTCCGCCATCATGTCGAGCTTGTCCCGGTTATCAATCAGGATCTGCTTGGCGGTCTCGTAGCAGGTATCAATGATGTTACGGACTTCCTCATCAATACGCTGTGCCGTTTCCGGCGAATACACGGTATGAGACTGCCCGGCAGAACGACCCAGGAACGGCTCTTCGCTGTCGGTATCGTACTGCAGCGGGCCCAGCTTCTCGGACAAACCCCAGCGGGTGACCATATTGCGGGCCAGGCTGGTAGCTCGCTCGATATCGTTGGACGCACCGGTGGTCACACCCTCAAAGCCCAGAGTCAGCTCCTCGGCAATACGGCCACCAAACAAACTGCAGATCGAGCTGGTCAGGTAGCGCTTGGAGTGGCTGTACTTGTCCTCTTCCGGCAGGAACATGGTGACACCCAGTGCCCGGCCACGGGGAATAATACTGACCTTGTAGACCGGATCATGCTCCGGCACCAGTCGACCCACAATCGCATGGCCAGACTCGTGGTATGCGGTATTCCGCTTTTCTTTCTCGCTCATCACCATGGACTTGCGCTCGGCGCCCATCATGATCTTGTCTTTTGCCAGCTCCAGCTCTTCCATGGACACCAGGCGCTGGTTACGGCGCGCCGCAAACAGGGCAGCCTCGTTCACCAGGTTGGCCAGGTCTGCACCGGAGAAGCCGGGAGTACCACGGGCAATCACAGCGGGATCGATGCCATCGGCAAGGGGCACTTTCTTCATGTGCACCTTCAGAATCTGCTCGCGACCCAGGATATCCGGCAAGCTCACCACCACCTGGCGGTCAAAGCGACCCGGGCGCAACAGCGCAGGGTCAAGAACGTCCGGACGGTTGGTTGCGGCGATCACGATAACGCCTTCATTACCCTCAAAGCCGTCCATCTCGACCAGCAACTGGTTCAGGGTCTGCTCACGCTCGTCGTGTCCGCCACCCATACCGGCGCCACGATGGCGACCCACAGCATCAATCTCGTCGATGAAGATGATGCAGGGGCTCTGTTTCTTGGCCTGCTCGAACATGTCGCGAACACGGGAAGCACCCACGCCCACGAACATTTCCACGAAGTCCGAACCAGAGATCGAGAAGAACGGCACCTTGGCTTCACCGGCAATGGCCTTGGCCAGCAGGGTTTTACCGGTACCGGGAGGACCTACCATCAGCACGCCCTTGGGAATGCGGCCACCCAGACGCTGGAACTTGCTCGGATCGCGCAGGAAGTCCACCAACTCTTTGACATCTTCCTTCGCTTCGTCGACACCAGCCACGTCAGCAAAGGTGGTCTTGATCTGATCTTCGCTCAGCAGGCGCGCCTTGCTCTTGCCGAACGACATGGGGCCTTTGCCGCCACCGCCGCCCTGCATCTGGCGCATGAAGAAGACAAACAGGGCAATGATGATCAGTATCGGGAATGCGGCCACCAGCAGCTGAGTCCACAGGCTCTGGCGCTCCGGCTCCTTACCGATCACCTCAACCTGATTGGCCAGGAGATCGTCCATCAGTTTGTTATCGGATACCTGCGGGCGAATGGTCTGGAACTGGGAGCCGTCACCACGGACACCCTGCACCTGCAGCCCATCAATCGTCACCTGCCGTACCTGGCCCTGCTGGACCATTTCGACAAACTGGGAATAGTTAACTTGTTGCCCGCTGGTGGTGGGAGTGAAATTCTGAAACACCATCAGCAGCACGGCGGCTATCACTAGCCAGAGAACCAGATTTTTTGCCATATCGTTCAAGGATCATCACCTGTGAATTGCAGGGCTGCCGCGTCGAAGCCGCGAACCCTTTTCCGACACCTTACACTAATTGTACGTTCGTAAACCAGAAACGGCCTAAGGGAAAACGCCCGCACTACCACTTATATTGGGCACTCCGGGGCCGATTGCAACGCCGGTTGTAAGTGAATACGACCATTTGTGGCGGTGCGCTATCTGTTACAATCACGAAATTATACGACGTTGTCAGCCAGTTCGCCGCTGACCTTTTGTTAATTGCACCGATAAAGAGATTACATCATGAGTCTGTCACCGGAACAGCGCCGGGAATACCGGGCCATTGCCCACAATCTGAAGCCCGTCATCATTGTTGGCGACAAAGGCCTGTCCGAGGGGCTCCAGGAAGAACTGGAGCGAGCCCTGAACGACCATGAGCTGATCAAGATCAAGGTAGCCAGCACAGACCGCGAAGCCCGCCAGGAAGCCATCCAGGCCCTGTGCGAAAGCTCCGGCGCCGAGCTGGTGCAAACCATCGGCAAAATCGCCGTCATCCTGCGCCGGGCCAGGAAGCCGAATCCGAAGTTGTCTAACCTGCTAAGGAATAAGTGATAAAAAAAGCCGGCTCGGGTAACCCCAGCCGGCTTTTTCGTGTGTGCGCGGATTTCGTCAGATGTATTCCACTTCGGAAATCTCGTACTCCACGGTGCCCGAAGGGATGCGGATGGCCACCACATCGCCTTCGTTTTTGCCCACCAGCGCCCGGGCGATGGGAGACGATACCGACAGCTTGCCGGCTTTGATGTCTGCCTCGTCTTCGCCCACGATCTGGTAAGTCACTTCTTCATCGGTGTCCATATTCACCAGGTGCACGGTGGTGCCGAAGATCACCTTACCAGTGTTCTCCATGGTGGTTACGTCGATCACCTGGGCCACTGACAGCTTGCCTTCGATTTCCTGGATACGGCCTTCGATGAAGCTCTGCTGTTCACGGGCGGCGTGGTATTCGGCGTTTTCCTTGAGATCTCCGTGTTCACGGGCATCGGCGATAGCCTGGATGACCCGCGGACGATCTTCGGACTTCAGCTTTTTCAGCTCCTCGCGCAGACGGGCTTCGCCAGTCTGCGTCATGGGTACTCTTTCAGCCATAATCTTACTTCCCTGCGTGTAGGTCCTGGAGGCGACGAACAGTGCGCTCCGGGCCAAATTTGATTGCGCGGCAGAAGGCTTCGCCACCTGCCAGCGTCGTTGTGTAGGTTACCTTGGTCTGCAAGGCGGACTGGCGAATCTGCGCCGAGTCGGAAACGGCCTTACGACCTTCGGTGGTGTTAATGATCAGCTGAACCTTGCCGTTCTTGATGGAATCAACAATGTGCGGCCGGCCTTCACCAACCTTGTTGACCCGCTCAACCTCGACACCCTCGGCTTCCAGGGCCTTGGCTGTACCGGTAGTGGCGACAATCCGGAAGCCGGCATCAACCAGGTCGCGGGCAACCTTAGCCGCCCCCGGCTTGTCGACGTCACGAACCGACATAAAGGCCACACCCTTGGCCGGCAGGCGCTCACCCGCGGCCAGGGACGCCTTGGCGAAGGCTTCGTCAAAGCTGTCACCCAGCCCCATCACCTCACCGGTAGACTTCATTTCCGGGCCGAGAATCGGGTCAACCGCCGGGAACTTGTTGAACGGGAACACGGACTCTTTCACCGCATAGTAAGTCGGCACGATTTCCTGGGTGAAGTTCAGCTCCTTCAGGGTCTTGCCGGACATTACGCGGGCCGCTACCGCCGCCAGGGACACACCGATGGCCTTGGATACGAACGGCACGGTACGGGAAGCGCGCGGGTTCACTTCGATCACGTAGATCTCGCCGTCCTGCCAGGCCAGCTGCACGTTCATCAGGCCGATAACGTCCAGTTCGATGGCCATTTTCTTGACCGCTTCGCGCATTTCATCCTGCACTTCTTTCGGCAGACTGTAGGGCGGCAGTGAACAGGCAGAGTCACCGGAGTGAACACCAGCCTGCTCGATGTGCTGCATGATACCGCCGATAACCACGTCGGTGCCGTCACTGATGGCATCGATATCCACCTCGATGGCGGCATTCAGGAAGTGGTCCAGCAATACCGGGCTGTCGTTGGATACCAGAACGGCACTGCGCATGTAACGCACCAGTTCGGTTTCGTCATAGACGATTTCCATGGCACGGCCGCCCAGCACGTAGGACGGGCGAACCACCAGCGGATAGCCGATTTCACGGGCCGCCAGGATACCTTCTTCATGGCTGCGCACGGTGGCGTTCTGGGGCTGCTTCAAGCCCAGGCGCTGGATCATCTGCTGGAAACGCTCACGGTCTTCGGCACGGTCAATGGCATCCGGGCTGGTGCCGATAATGGGCACACCGGCAGCTTCCAGGCCACGGGACAGTTTCAGCGGGGTCTGACCGCCGTACTGCACAATGACGCCCTTCGGTTTTTCGACGTTGATGATTTCCAGCACGTCTTCCAGGGTGATCGGCTCGAAGTACAACCGGTCGGAGGTATCGTAGTCGGTCGACACGGTCTCCGGGTTGCAGTTGATCATGATGGTTTCGTAACCGTCTTCACGCATGGCCAGGGCCGCGTGCACACAGCAGTAGTCGAATTCGATGCCCTGGCCGATACGGTTGGGGCCGCCACCGATCACCACAATCTTCTCGCGGTCAGACGGCTCCGCCTCGCACTCTTCCTCGTAAGTGGAGTACATGTAGGCGGTGTCGGATGCAAACTCAGCCGCACAGGTGTCTACCCGCTTGTAAACCGGGCGAATGCCCAGGTCGTGGCGCAGCTTGCGCAGGCTGACTTCGGAAATGCCCAGCAGCTTGGCCAGGCGGGCGTCAGAGAAGCCCTTGCGCTTCAGGCGGAACAGGGTGGCCTTGTCGATATCGGCCTTGCCGGCAGATTTCAGGGCCTGCTCTTCTTTGACCAGGTCTTCAATTTGCACCAGGTACCAGGGGTCAACCTTGGTATGACGGAACACTTCGTCAACCGTCATGCCGGCGCGGAAGGCATCACCGATGTACCAGGCACGCTCGGCGCCGGGTACGTTCAGCTCCCGGATCAGGGTTTCACGGCTGCTGTCCGAATCCAGCTCGTCCAGTTTCTCGTCAAAACCATCAGAGCCCACTTCCAGGCCACGCAGGGCTTTCTGCATGGATTCCTGGAAGGTACGACCGATGGCCATGACTTCACCCACGGACTTCATCTGGGTGGTCAGGCGGGCGTCGGCCTGGGGGAATTTCTCGAAGGTGAAGCGCGGAATCTTGGTAACCACGTAGTCGATGCTGGGCTCGAACGAGGCCGGGGTTACGCCTCCGGTAATTTCGTTCTGCAGCTCATCGAGGGTGTAACCGATGGCCAGCTTGGCGGCCACCTTGGCAATCGGAAAACCGGTGGCCTTGGAAGCCAGCGCGGAGGAACGGGATACCCGCGGGTTCATCTCGATCACGACCATACGGCCGGTGTCCGGATTGATACCGAACTGCACGTTGGAACCGCCGGTTTCCACACCAATTTCACGCAGCACCGCCAGTGAGGCGTTCCGCATGATCTGGCATTCCTTGTCAGTGAGGGTCTGGGCCGGGGCCACGGTGATGGAGTCACCGGTGTGCACGCCCATGGCATCAAAGTTCTCGATGGCGCAAACGATGATGCAGTTGTCGTTTTTGTCACGGACAACTTCCATCTCGTACTCTTTCCAGCCGATCAGGGACTCGTCAATCAGCAGTTCGTTGGTCGGAGACAGGTCCAGGCCACGGGTACAGATTTCCTCGAACTCATCCTTGTTGTAGGCGATACCACCACCGGACCCGCCCATGGTGAAGGACGGACGGATGATGCAGGGGAAACCGATATCCTCTGACGCTTCCCAGGCTTCCGCCATGGAGTGAACAATCGTCGCGCGCGGGCATTCGAGGCCAATCTTTCTCATGGCCTTATCGAAACGGTCCCGGTCCTCGGCCTTGTCGATGGTATCGGCGTTAGCGCCGATCATTTCAACGCCGTGCTTCTCCAGTACGCCATGCTTTTCCAGGTCCAGCGCACAGTTCAGTGCGGTCTGGCCGCCCATGGTGGGCAGCAGGGCGTCGGGTTTTTCCTTTTCGATGATCTTTTCGACCGTCTTCCAGGTGATCGGCTCGATGTAGGTGGCATCGGCCATGGCCGGGTCGGTCATAATGGTGGCCGGGTTGGAGTTCACCAGGATAACCCGGTAGCCCTCTTCGCGCAGCGCCTTACAGGCCTGGGCTCCGGAGTAGTCGAATTCGCACGCCTGCCCGATCACGATGGGACCAGCGCCCAGGATCAGGATGCTTTGGATGTCTGTACGTTTTGGCATGTCTCGGTAAACCTGTCAGCAACTTTTGAATTCTTGCAGCGCGGTGTTCAGCGCCGGTGAGCTATCGTCGATGGCCTTGCCCTCAGGCAGATCGCGCTTCCATCAGCTGGATAAACTCGTCGAACAACGGTGCCACATCGTGGGGGCCTGGGCTGGCTTCCGGGTGACCCTGGAAGCTGTAGGCCGCCTTGTCGGTGCGGCGAATGCCCTGCAGGGTGCCGTCAAACAGCGACTTGTGGGTGGCTTCCACATTGGCCGGCAGGGTTGCTTCGTCTACCGCAAAGCCGTGGTTCTGGCTGGTGATCATCACCGTGCCCTTGGCAATGTCCTGCACCGGGTGGTTGGCGCCGTGGTGGCCGTGGCCCATTTTCATGGTCTTGGCACCGCTGGCCAGGGCCAGCAACTGGTGACCAAGACAGATGCCGAATACCGGAATCTCGGTTTCCAGCACTTCCTGGATGGCTTTGATTGCGTAGTCGCACGGCTCGGGGTCGCCAGGGCCGTTGGACAGGAAGATACCGTCCGGGTTCATGGCCAGCACTTCCGAAGCCGGGGTTTGCGCCGGTACCACGGTGATGTCGCAACCGCGGGCAGCAAGCATGCGCAGGATGTTGAACTTTACGCCGTAGTCCCAGGCGACAACCTTGAACTTCGGAGCAGACTGTTCACCGTAGCCATCGGTGATGTCCCATTCGGTCTGGTTCCACTGATAGGTTTTCTCGCTGGTCACTTCCTTGGCCAGGTCCATACCCTTCAGGCCCGGAAAGGCCTTGGCCAGTTCCAGTGCACGCTCGGCGGTGGCATTCTCGCCGGCAACGATGGCGCCGTTCTGGGAACCTTTGTCACGCAGGATACGGGTCAGGCGGCGGGTGTCGATGTCCGCAATGCCAACAATGTTGTTGCTTCGCAGGTAGTCATCCAGGCTCTGCTGGTTACGCCAGCTGCTGGCGATCAGCGGCAGGTCACGAATGATCAGGCCGGCGGCGTGGATGCGGTCGGATTCTACGTCTTCGTCGTTCACACCGGTGTTGCCGATGTGCGGATACGTCAGGGTGACGATCTGGCGGGAGTAGGACGGGTCGGTCAGGATTTCCTGATAGCCGGTCATGGCAGTGTTGAACACTACCTCACCGCTGGTTTCTCCGTCTGCGCCGATGGCGGTGCCGTAGAAGAGGCTTCCGTCTGCGAGTGCAAGGATTGCTGGTGTGCTCAAGGCTTGTATCCTCATCGAGTGGCGTAAGTTCGTCACGAACAGGAACGCAAGCGCAAATTCAGGTTGCAAAAAAGCGAGACAGAGTAAAAACCCGGTCCCGCTTTCTTATAAACTTTTCAAAGGTACGCTTGGTGCAGTCAAATCGCCTTATTGTAAGCGATTCTGGCCGTTTTTGTCCACGGGGATTTGTCCAGTCGTCTTTGACGCAACTCCGGCCGAAGGTTCGGGTCGCTCTTCCGAAAACCGCTACAAGCTCGTCCATGAGCGCTTATTTCAGGCCATCCATGGCCTTCAAAATTTTCGGAAGAGCGACCCGAACCTTCAGCCTCAGTGTTAGCCTCACACGAAAAGCAACTCTTCAGTCTTTTTCCGTGCCCTTCCGAGATGGGATGGTCTCCTCCCCACTCCAAATCGGCGTCGCAATGCGCCAGGATAGAGGTTGCAGACACTATCCAAGAGTTAAGGAGGAGACCATGCATCAGAATACCGTGATCGGCATCGA
>NZ_JAJSPB010000021.1:0-64978 GCF_021282325.1 Marinobacter sp. G11 | reverse complement strand
GTTTTGATGGGGGAATCAGGCAGCCTGCCAGGGTGGCAGCTTTGCCGTGGAATCAGTGGCAGCTTTCGCGTGGAATGGGTGGCAGGCTTCGTCTGGAATCAGTGGCAACCTTGGTCTGGAATACGCAGCCATTCGTTGAAATCCGGATTGGGTAGAGAGGTTGTCCCGTGATCAGCGATCAGAACTCCGAAGGTTCGTGCCGATTTTGCGCGTTGTGAGAATTCTTTTCTGCCATGGTGCAGATCAAGGGCCAGGCCGACTTTCCTCAAACCAACGGCCCAATGATTGCTTAGCACAGGAAGGTGTTTGCCGGAATCATCTTTCAGCGACTCTGTAATCACGGTCCATAAATCTATATTCAGATCGTCAAGGCTCGCTATACCGTAGGCTATGCCGATGAGATCAGCTAGCATTGCGGATGATTTTCTGATATTACTTCGAGCGTTTTCTGACTTTGATTTTTTGTAAAAATCCCTGTGACTCTCAGCCGTTTCAATTACAGATTTTCCAAGAGAAGATTCCATGGCTTTCTGATACATGGACTTTCGTACATTGGCATTGGCGACCTGTGAAAAGCTCTCAAGAAGCCCTGCGATTGGAGTCTCGATCTCGGCTTTATCAACTCTAGATCTCAATTCCCGAGAGAATTCAGGCTCGCCTGAATCGTAAAAAGAGATGACCAAATTGCAAAGCTCTTCATTCGAAAGCTGAGACGGATTAGTTTTTACATCCATAATGCAACGTCCTTAAGTTTAAGAGCTTTTTTCTAACGAGTAGCTGTCTGACACTTTATTGCGGGCTTTTTCTAACTCTGATTCTATTCTTGCAGCGGTTGGGGTGGTATAAACCTGTTGACTGAGGGGGCTTCGATGCCTCATCGCTTTCTGAATCAACTTCACATTCATTCCAGCATCTTCAAGCATCCGACCAAATCGATGACGAAAGCCGTGAGGAGTTGTTCCATGCTCTTTACCAATGGGGATTGAGATATTGAGGGTTTTTTCCAGCCGTCCATATGCCCGTTCCAAAGCCGCGTTGTATGCAGAAATTGAATAGGGCTCTCCCGCAACGCCGTTGCCGTGAGACACGAACAAGAAGGGGTGGTCAGGTTTCCCCTCGGCCCTGCGTTGTTTTATCAAATAATCGCGATAACGCAGGTAATAAAGGTACATTGCCCGGAATTGATACTCAGCACTTTCATGGATAAAGTACACAGGAGCGCTGAGGCTCTTATCTACTGCCAGATTTTTCCACCCAGCATGGTAGGATTTTTTAACCCCATTCGTGTTTCTAGGCCTCAAGCCACGCTCCCTCAAATAGGTGGCGCGTGTTTTTTGCCCCTCACCAGATAAAAAGGTGACTGCTTCTGAGGGATGTCTGAGAAAAACTTTGCAACCTTGATTGGAATCCGGAATGACGTCGTTGAACCACAGGTGAAACGGTTCGGAAATTCTTGCTCCGCCAAATAGCATCAACAAAGTGATCATCTTCGCTGTGACGTCTTCCTGCTCAAAAGCAGGAAGGCGAGGGTCGCGGCTCAGAAGGAACCCGTGTGAAAGAAGTGGCTCAATGAGGTGTTCAGGAAAATCGATGGCTTCCCGTTCTTCAGAAGGCGGTGCTATTTCTTGACCGAGATCCACGATCTTCCTTCTCTCCCTTTCCGCGATCCTTTCTGCGATTTCTCTAGTATTTTTGAGATGACCAAGCAGAGATCGACTTTTTTCCTTTTCGGCCTGCCGAATAGTAGTAGCTAGAAAGCCAATCGATTCATCAGGGGAAGAAGGGCGAAGATTCTTCTTGGTTATGGAAGGCATCGCCAAATCGTGATCAACGCACCAATCAATGAAATTTTGGAGCGCTGAAACAAGGTTTCGTACAACCCTTTGAGAAGTAGGCGGCCAATACAATCCCGTCGAATCTGAATCGTCATCTATCGACAATGTTCCTACAAGAAGGGCATGAGCAAATGACCGAAAGGCTGTTCTGTGAGGGTTCTTTGATCGCCAAATTGATTCGTTGCCACTCGTAGCTTGGCAGTAGTCCCAGAAAAGTCCGAGTGACCGTGCTGTGTTCTTGCGCCAGCTATCCCCCTTTAAAGGGTGGGCGTTGAAATAATCTATTAGGGCAGTTACCGGCCTGGCTTGGCCATCCACTTGCAGGTATAAGACGGGAATCTTGGTTTCGCGATCATGCGCTTGTTTCTGAAGAAACACTGCGTGATGCTGAGGCGTCGTAGATATTTTCTTGTTAAGCATGGCGAATCCCTAAAAGTGGTAAGTTTATTATAGATGGTTTTTACATTATCGCCAATTTTCACTTTGGGGTTGCAATTCAGTCCATCGACTATATAATGGCACTCATACTTCGCTGACTCGGTAACTCTCGGTAAGTTTTTGGAGGGGGTATCTTGAGCATCCGCCTTCTAAGCGGATGGTCGCAGGTTCGAGTCCTGCCGGGCGCGCCATACTGCTCGAAGCAGGTTGGCACCGGACTCGCCGAACCAGCAAAGTTGAAGTAAGCAGATGCGTACCGTAAGGTACCTCCCTGATGTGGTGGACGTAGCTCAGTTGGTAGAGCTCAGGATTGTGACTCCTGCGGTCGAGGGTTCGAACCCCTTCGTCCACCCCACTTTTCCCCTTGTTTGTTTCCGCGGTTCTGACCTTCCCGTTCCGGGATCGGTGCTGCGGCGGATATGCGAGAGTGGCGGAATTGGTAGACGCACTGGATTTAGGTTCCAGCGGGGCAACCCGTGAGAGTTCAAGTCTCTCCTCTCGCACCACCCTTTCTTTTTTCTGATTTGTCCCCACCTTTTGTCCAGTCCGGTTGTGGTACTGGTCTCAAACCGTTATTCCGTCGTGTCGGGTGATTCTCTCGGCAGGGTAAACCGTGATAAACTACCGGCTTTTAATTTTGCGTCCCTTTGAGGTGAACCGCTTCATTAGGGATTTTGTTTTAATTTTCATTCACATACAGAATCTGTAATTTGAGGATCTTCCATGCAAGTGTCTGTTGAAACGACCTCCAACATCGAGCGTCGCATGACGATTGGTGTGCCCGCCCAGGAAATCGACCAGGCGGTCCAGAAACGCCTGCAGGAAACTGCCCGTACTGTTCGCCTGAACGGTTTCCGCCCCGGCAAGGTGCCCATGAGCGTGGTCAAGCGTCGTTTCGGTGACAGCATCCGCCAGGAAATCGTTGGCGAGGTTATGCGCGACAACTACATCAAGGCACTGCAGGAGCAGGACGTTAACCCGGCTGGCTGGCCGCGGTTCGAGCCGAAGACCATGGAAGAGGGCAAAGACCTCGAGTTCGTGGCTATCTTCGAAGTGCTGCCGGAAATCGAACTGGGCGACCTGAGCAAGGTTGAAGTCGAGAAGCCCGTGTCTGAAGTGGCTGACAAAGACATCGATACCATGATCGATAACCTGCGTCGTCAGCAGGCCACCATGAAGGAAGTGAAGCGCAAGTCCAAGAACAAGGACGTTGTGACCATCGACTTCAAAGGCTCCATCGACGGTGAAGAGTTTGAAGGCGGCTCCGCTGAAGGCCATCGCCTGACCCTGGGCTCCGGCCAGATGATTCCGGGCTTCGAGAAGGGCATTGTTGGTGGTAAGGCCGGCGAAGAGCTGGAAATCGACGTGGAATTCCCTGCGGATTACCACAACGAAGACCTGGCCGGTAAGCCTGCCAAGTTCGCTATCACCATTCACAAGGTTGAAGAGCCGCAGCTGCCTGAACTGAACGAAGAGTTCTTCCAGAAGTTCGGTATCGAAGCCGAAGACGAAGCGGCCTTCCGTGAGGAAGTGAAGAAGAACATGGAGCGCGAGCTCAAGCAGGCGGTTTCCAACAAGGTCAAGAACGACGTTGTTGAAGGCCTGCTGGCGACCACCGAGCTGGACATTCCGTCTGCCCTGGTAGACCAGGAAATCGACCGTCTGCGCCAGGACGCTGTTCAGCGTTTCGGTGGCCAGGTTGACTTCCAGCAGCTGCCGAAGGAAATCTTCGAAGACCAGGCCAAGCGCCGCGTGAAGACCGGCCTGCTGTTCCAGGAAGTGGTCAAGAAGAACGACCTGAAAGCCGATGATGCCAAGGTTGAAGAGAAGATCCAGGAAATCGCTTCTACCTACGAGCAGCCGGACGAAGTTATCGCCCACTTCAGCAGCAACCCGGACCAGAAGGCCCAGGTTGAGTCTTCTGTACTGGAAGATGCCGTGGTTGACCACGTCCTGGCCCAGGCCAAGGTGAGCGAGAAGAAAATGAAGTACGAAGAAGCGGTAGCCGCTGGTCAGCAGCAGCGCTGATCAGGCCCGGGCCTGGTGCCCGGTGCCGCTTTCTGGAAACAGCCGGCGTGTCCGGCTGTTTTCATCTGGGCTTACTGCTGGCAGAGTATAAGTATTCAGGGGTGTCCTGATCGCCGATTCAGGATATCCTCCGCAGGAGTCCATGCCCATTGTCCATAAGGAGTTCAGGCGCACATGACGCAGAAACCGTTTGATGGCCCTACAATGATAACCAGCGCCGGTCTGGTGCCGATGGTAATTGAACAGACGGCACGTGGAGAGCGTTCCTTCGACATTTATTCACGTCTGCTCAAGGAGCGGGTGATTTTCCTGGTTGGCCCGGTTGAAGATCACATGGCGAACCTTGTGGTTGCCCAGCTGCTATTCCTGGAATCCGAAAACCCGGACAAAGATATCCACCTGTACATCAACAGCCCAGGTGGCTCCGTAACTGCGGGTATGTCTATCTACGACACCATGCAGTTCATCAAGCCGGACGTTTCTACCCTGTGTATTGGCCAGGCGGCCAGCATGGGTGCTTTCCTGCTTGCCGGTGGTGCCAAGGGCAAGCGTGCCTGCCTGCCCAATTCCCGCGTGATGATCCACCAGCCGCTGGGCGGATATCAGGGCCAGGCAACGGATATCGAGATCCACACCCGCGAGATCCTGAAGATTCGCCATACCCTGAACTCCATTCTGGCCCACCATACCGGCCAGGATCTGGATACCATCGCCCGTGATACCGACCGTGATAATTTCATGGACCCGGTCCAGGCGAAGGAGTACGGGTTGATCGATACAGTACTTGATAAGCGCGTATCGAATAACTAATACTGAAAGTCATCGCATCATCCCTGGTCGGCGTACTGTCTGATGGCGCCGACCAACGAAGAACAGAGGTATTTCAATGGCAGATGAAAGAAACGGCAGAGGCGACGATAACGGCAAGTTGCTGTACTGCTCGTTTTGTGGAAAGAGCCAGCATGAAGTCCGTAAGCTCATTGCAGGGCCCTCGGTGTTCATCTGCGACGAGTGTGTAGACCTGTGTAACGACATTATTCGGGAAGAAATCCAGGAAAATGCCCAGGAAGAGGCCAGCGACCGGCTGCCCACTCCTGCGGAAATCCGGGAGACCCTGAACGAATATGTGATCGGCCAGGATCGCGCCAAGGTGGTTCTGTCTGTAGCGGTATACAACCACTACAAGCGTCTGCGTTATGGTGAAGGCAAGAGCGACGTTGAGCTGGGCAAGAGTAACATCCTGCTGATCGGGCCGACCGGTAGCGGTAAGACCCTGCTGGCTGAAACCCTGGCCCGCATGCTGAACGTGCCGTTTACCATTGCCGATGCCACCACGCTGACCGAAGCCGGTTATGTGGGTGAGGATGTTGAAAACATCATCCAGAAACTGCTGCAGAAGTGCGACTACGATGTCGACAAGGCCCAGCGCGGCATTGTGTACATCGATGAAATCGACAAGATTTCCCGCAAGTCTGACAACCCCTCCATTACCCGGGATGTTTCCGGCGAGGGTGTTCAGCAGGCACTGCTCAAGCTGATCGAAGGTACGGTAGCATCGGTTCCGCCTCAGGGTGGCCGCAAGCATCCGCAGCAGGAGTTCCTGCAGGTTGATACCACCAACATGCTGTTTATCTGTGGTGGTGCGTTCGCTGGCCTGGAAAAGGTGGTTCAGGAACGTTCCGAGCGCAGCTCCATCGGTTTCTCCGCTACGGTGAAGAGCCCGGACGACAGCAAGAACACCGGCGACATCATCCGTGATGTGGAAACCGAAGACCTTGTGAAATTTGGTCTGATTCCGGAGTTCGTCGGTCGTTTGCCGGTGGTGGCAACCCTGACCGAGCTGGACGAAGAGGCCCTGGTGCAGATTCTGACCGAGCCCAAGAACGCACTGACCAAGCAGTACCAGAAGCTGTTCGATATGGAAGGTGTAGAGCTGGATTTCCGGGAAGACGCCCTGCGCGCGGTGGCCAGAAAGGCCATGGAGCGCAAGACCGGTGCCCGGGGCCTGCGCTCCATTATGGAGGCCACCCTGCTGGATACCATGTACCAGATTCCATCCGAGCACGATGTGTCCAAGGTGGTGATTGATGAAAGCGTGATCAAGGGCGATTCCGAGCCCTTCAAGATCTACGCCAGCAGCGATCACGCCAAGGCAGTACCGGAAGACTGATTTCCGGACCGTCATGGTGCATCAGAAAGAGGGGCGGCAACGCCCCTTTTTCATTGGCCTGCTTGCACAAAACCGCATCATCCCGCCCGTGCTTTCCTTTCGTAAAAAGATTGCAATTTTTGTCTGCGCCCCAATGATGGGTAATATGCTGAAAGAAACGCTGTCAGAGGATTCCCTATGACCCGTATACCTGAAGAAACCGTGCAAGAATATCCGCTGCTCCCGCTGCGGGATGTGGTGGTATTTCCGCACATGGTGGTGCCACTGTTTGTGGGCCGAGAAAAATCCATCCAGGCCCTGGAAGCCGCGATGGAGGGCAGCAAGGAAATCCTTCTGGTCGCCCAGAAAGACGCTTCTACCGACGAGCCGGGCCCGAAAGATGTGTTCGACATGGGCACGCTGGCTACTGTGCTGCAGATGCTCCGGTTACCGGACGGCACCGTTAAAGTGCTGGTTGAAGGTAATGCCCGGGCCAGCATTACCGGCATTGAAGAAGCCGACTTCCTGACCGGTCAGGCTGTTCTGATGGATGAGGAGTCTTTGCCCGAGCGCGAAGAAGACGTTCTCACCAAGACCCTGATGGGCGAATTCGAGAAGTTCGTAAAACTGTCCAAGAAAGTGCCTTCGGAAGTATCCAATGCACTCACCGGCATCAATGAGCTGGAGCGCCTGGTAGACACCATGGCCGCGCACCTGGATATGCGCATTCCGGAGAAGCAGGAACTGCTGGAAGCCCTGGATGTACGCAAGCGGGTAGACCTGCTGCTGGGCAAGCTGGACGGCGAGATCGACCTGATCGAGGTTGAAAAACGCATCCGTGGCCGCGTGAAGAAGCAGATGGAGCGCAGCCAGCGGGAGTATTACCTGAACGAACAGATGAAGGCCATCCAGAAAGAGATGGGCAATCTGGGTGAGGGTAACAACGATTTTGAAGAGCTGGAGCAGAAGCTCGAGCAGGCCGGCCTGCCGGAAGAAGCCCGCAAGAAGACCGAAGCGGAGCTGAACAAGCTGAAGATGATGTCGCCCATGTCTGCCGAAGCCACGGTAGTGCGGGGCTACATTGACTGGATGCTGGCGGTGCCTTGGAAAAAGCGCAGCCGCGTTCGCCACGACCTGGAAAAAGCGCGCGAGATTCTCGACCGGGACCACTACGGCCTGGATGAAGTCAAGAAGCGCATCCTTGAGTACCTGGCGGTGCAAAGCCGGGTGAAGAAGGTCAAAGGGCCGGTATTGTGCCTGGTAGGGCCTCCCGGTGTGGGCAAGACCTCGCTGGGGCAGTCCATTGCCAAGGCTACCAACCGGAAATACACCCGCATGGCCCTGGGTGGCGTGCGTGACGAAGCGGAAATCCGCGGTCACCGCAAAACCTATATCGGCGCCTTGCCGGGCAAGCTGTTGCAGAAGCTTGCCAAGGTAGAGGTGAAGAACCCGCTGTTCCTGTTCGATGAAATCGACAAGATGGGTATGGACCATCGGGGTGACCCGGCGTCGGCCCTGCTTGAGGTGCTGGACCCGGAACAGAACCACACCTTCAACGACCATTACCTGGAGGTGGATTACGACCTTTCCGATGTGATGTTCGTGTGTACCTCTAACTCCATGGATATTCCGCCGGCGTTGCTGGACCGTATGGAGATCATCCGGATTCCGGGTTACACCGAGGACGAGAAGGTCAACATTGCGCTGCGTTACCTGCTGCCCAAGCAGATCAAGGCCAATGGCCTGCGTAAGGACGAACTCAAGCTGCCGGAAGAGACCCTGCGCGACCTGATCCGCTACTACACCCGGGAAGCCGGTGTGCGTGGCCTAGAGCGGGAGATTGCCAAGATCTGCCGTAAGGTGGTGCGTGAGCACGTAGAGAGCAGTGATAACGCCTCTATTACCCTGACGCCGGACATGCTGGAAGATTATTCCGGCGTGAAGAAGTTCAAGTACGGCCTGGCCGAGGAGAACAACCAGGTTGGCCAGGTGACGGGCCTGGCCTGGACCCAGGTGGGCGGCGAACTGCTGACCATCGAATGTGCCCTGACCCCGGGTAAGGGCCGCGTGGTGAAAACCGGTTCTCTGGGCGATGTGATGCAGGAGTCTATACAGACCGCGCTCACCGTGGTTCGCAGTCGTGCAGCAGGGCTCGGAATCGCTGATGATTTCCATGAAAAGCACGATCTGCACATCCACGTTCCGGAAGGTGCGACCCCGAAAGACGGCCCGAGCGCCGGTATCGGCATGTGCACCGCACTGGTTTCTGCACTGACCCGGATTCCTGTGCGGGCCGATGTGGCCATGACCGGTGAAATCACATTGCGGGGCAGGGTACTGCCGATCGGCGGGCTCAAGGAAAAGTTGCTGGCAGCCCACCGTGGTGGCATCAAGACTGTCCTGATTCCTGATGAAAATGTCCGTGATCTCAAGGAGATACCGGATAACATCAAGGGGTCGCTGGAGATTCGTCCGGTGAAGTGGATTGACGAGGTGCTGGATATTGCTCTGGAATACGCACCGGATCCGTCTGCCGAAAATGCCCCTGGCAAAGCGGCGTCTTCGAAAGCAAAAGAAGATGCCAGTGATGTTACTGAGCGCATAAATACTCATTAATGACGGGATGAGTTGTTGACACGTCAGAGAGCCCATTGGTATAACTGTTTCGCCGTGAAGCAGCCAATACCAAGGGCTCCCGCGCAGTATGTGCCTATTCCGATCACCGGTGAAACACCGCAAGGAATAAAAAAACAGAAGAATGGAATTCTCCGACTGCTTATGCGATAGTCGGAAAAGTCCGCTAAAAAATCCGACCTATAACATCTTCAACCTGAAATCGAAGGGGTTTAGTGTGAACAAGTCCGAACTGATCGACGCAATTGCAGAATCCGCAGATATTTCCAAAGCAGCAGCTGGCCGTGCGCTGGATGCAATGACCAGCTCCATCACCGGTGCTCTGAAGAAAGGCGACCAGGTTACCCTGATCGGTTTCGGTACCTTCTCTGTGAAAGAGCGTGCAGCCCGTACCGGCCGCAACCCGCAGACCGGCGCTGAAATCAAGATCGCGGCCTCTAAAGTACCTGGCTTCAAAGCAGGTAAGGCCCTGAAAGACGCCGTTAAGTAACGGTTCTTTCTTTGGCGGCTTTCGCACGCGGGAGCTGCCGCAGGAACTCGAGGCGCATTCCGTAAAGGGTGCGCCTTTTTGCGTTAAGAAGGGGCTGCCAGAACAGCTTCTCGCCAACAAAACATCCGCACGACCTTGAACAGGGATTCAGGAATAACATGCTTCAAGATATTCGGGATAATGCCCAGGGCACCATCGCAAAGGTTATTATCGGCCTTTTGATCATTTCCTTGTCGATCTGGGGGATGGACGCGATCATCGGCGGCTTCACCGGTGAACCGGAAGTGGCCACCGTTAACGGCAACGACATTACCGAACGGGAGTTCCTGCGCACCGTTCAGCTGGAAACCCAGCAACGCCTCATGCAGATGGAAAACCCGGATCCGTCACTGGTGGATGAAGACCAGGTTCGCCGAGATGTTCTGGAGGCTTTGATCCAGGAAGCCGTGCTCACCCAGGACGCTGCCAACCAGGGCCTCGAACTTTCCGATGCCGACATCGATTCCCTGATTACCCAGATGCCCCAGTTCCAGGTGGATGGCCAGTTCAACCGCGACCGCTTTGTGGCCACTGTGCGTAACCTGGGTATGGGTGTTGCGGAATTCCGTGAAAGCCTGCGCAAGAACTACGTGGTTAACCAGATCCGTGCGGCGATTGCCCAGACTGGCCTTGCGGTTCCCGCCCAGGCGGAACAACTGCTGGCTATCCAGAACCAGACCCGGGACTTCCGCGTACTGACGATTGATGCCGATACGGTAGCCGACCAGGTGTCGGTATCGGATGCAGACATCGAGGCATACTACGAAGACAACAAAGACCAGTTCCGTAAACCGGAACAGGTTTCCGCCGCCTACATCACCCTGTCGCTGGATGCCCTGGCAAGTGCTATCGAAATCTCCGACGAGGAAGTGCGTGGCTACTATGATGAGCGGGCCGAAGACTTTGCCCGTGAAGAGCGTCGTGCCGCCCACATCCTGATTGAAGCGGGTGCCGAGGCAGAGCAAACCATGGCAACCATCCAGCAGCGTCTGGAAGAGGGTGAATCCTTTGCTGCGCTGGCGGAAGAGTTTTCGGTTGATACCGTTTCCGCCCGTGAGGGTGGCGACCTGGGCTTTGCCGGTCGTGGTGTTTATGACGAAGCTTTCGAGCAAGCGCTGTTTGCACTGGAAGAAGGTGAAACCTCCGGCCCGGTGGAAACCAGCTTTGGTGTGCACCTGATTCGCCTTGTAGAAGTGCGCCGTGCTGATGTGCCGGCATTTGCAGAGCTGGAATCCGAACTGCGTGACGAGCTGGCCCGTGCCCGGGCAACCGAGCGTTTCGCTGAAGTGCGGTCCCAGCTGGCTGATGCTGCCTATGCCGCGGATGACCTGGCGGGCCCGGCCTCCGAACTGGGGCTGGACGTTCAGGAAGTCTCTGGTGTAACCCGCGACGGCGGCCCGGGGCCGTTTGACCACGCCGGACTGGTTCGCCAGCTGTTCTCTGACGACGTGCTGACTGGCGGCTACAACACCGAACTGATCGATGTTGAAAATAATCGTGCGGTGGTGGCCCGGGTTCGCGAGTATCAGGAGCCGCGCCAGCTGGAGTTGGCGGATGTTGAAGGCCAGGTTCGTGACCTGCTGACCAGCCGTGCAACCCGCAAGGCCCTGGATGACCGTGCGGCCGAGCTGGTGGCTGCGGTAGAAGCTGGTGAGCAGCCGATGGCTGACCAGTGGCAGGGTTTTGAAGGCGAGGGCCGTAACGTGGCAGGACTGGATCCGTTCATTGCCCAGGCTGTGTTCTCCCTGCCGCATCCTGAAGGCGAGCAGCCGGTTGTCGGCAAGGCGCTGGGTGGTAGCGAGGCTGCGGTGATCGTGCTGAGCGCGGTTAACCCGGGTGAGGTTCAGGATGATAATCCTGAGTACCGCCAGCTGCAGCAGTTCCTGGCACAGCTTGAGGGGCAGCGTGAGTACCAGGCCTATCAGCAGTACCTGAGAAACACCGCAGAAGTCGAGCGGAATTAAGGTCAGGCTTCAGACTTTAAAGGGTGCCCTCGGGCACCCTTTTTCGTATCCGAGGATCAGCTCTGGGGGAAGCGGGTAGCCTTCAGGCTTTCCTTGATCTTTTTCAGGTGATCCAGGAAATCCGGGCCGCGCTTGAGGGTGACTCCGGTAGCCAGGATATCGATGACCGTCAGGTGAATAATCCGGGAAGACATGGGCATGTAGACCTCGGTATCTTCCGGTGCAGTGACACCCACAACCGCGGTGCAGGCTTCCGCCAGCGGCGACTCCGGATTGGTAATGCCGATAACCGTGGCGCCATTGGCCCTGGCCAGGTGGGCAATCTCCACGGTTTCCCGGGTACGGCCGGTAAAGGAGATCAGCACGATGGCGTCGCCAACCCCGGAACCGGCGGCCACCATGCGTTGCATCAGGGCGTCGTCGTAAGAGGTTACCGGGATGTTGAAGCGGAAAAACTTGTGTTGGGCATCCAGGGCGACCGAGGCCGAACCGCCCATGCCGAAAAAGGCAATCTGCTTGGCCTGGATCAGGTAATCCACCACTGTGGCAATGGCCTGTGGGTCCAGCGCCTGCCTTGCCTTGTCCAGGTTGGCGATGGTGCTGAGCATGATTTTTTCGCCATACTCCGCCGGGCTGTCATCCGGCTCTATATCCTGGCCCACGTAGGGGGTGCCGGTGGCAATGCTCTGGGCCAGCCGGATTTTGAAGTCCGGAAAGCCGGTTGCGGAGAATCCGCGGCAGAACCGGTTGACCGTCGGCTCGCTCACATCCGCTGCGCGGGCAAGGGCAGCGATGGAGTAACGGGTTGCCGCACTCGGGTCTTTGAGAATGGCCTCGGCAACCTTGCGCTCGGATTTATTCAGCGATTCCAGGCGATTCTGGATCTGCTCAAGCAGGTTGTCGTCTCTGCGTCCCGGGTTGTCCGCCATGCAGCTATACTCCCTTCTGTTCTGGTGGTAAGACGTCATTATACCTGCTGCGGGGAAACAAAAGGGTAGTAAATATGTCATATATCGGAAGTGCCCTTGGCTTGGCCCCGGGACAGTGCCATTATTTGGCTAAAGTTACGAAAAATCCGGCCTTGCGGTACGCCGGGCGAAGGAGACGCTGATGGTGGATCAACCTGTGTGTGCCTGCGATCTGATGCTGTTCGGAGCCTCGGGAGACCTGGCCCAGCGCAAGCTGTTCCCGGCGCTGTATCAGCTTGACCGGGCCGGATTGCTGGCGTCGGACAGCCGGGTGCTGGCCATTGCCCGGCGCGACACAGACACCGCAGCCCTGCGCAAAGCGCTGTTGGCCAGGCTGGAAGAGCAGATTCCGGAGCCGGAGTTCGACGCCACCGTAGCGCAGGGATTCGTCAGCCGTGTGGAATACCTGGAGCTGGATTTCACCGATACCGACGGTTTCCTGGTGCTCAACGACTGGCGCCATCCCGGTAACCAGTTAATTGTCTATATGGCCACGCCGCCATCCATGTATGGCGTGATTGCCCGGAATCTGAGGGCCGGTGGTTGCTGTACCGAACGTACCCGGGTGGTGGTGGAGAAACCCATCGGCCACGACCTGGAATCTTCGAAAGTGATCAATGACGAACTGGCTGAAGTTTATCGGGAAAGCCAGCTGTTCCGGATTGATCATTACCTGGGTAAGGAAACGGTCCAGAACCTGATTGCCTTGCGGTTTGCCAACAACCTGTTCGCTTCCCAGTGGGACCAGAACCATATCTCCCACGTGGAGATCACGGTGGCAGAAAGCATGGGCATTGAAGGCCGCTGGGGTTATTTCGACCAGGCCGGCCAGATCCGGGACATGATCCAGAACCACCTGCTGCAGCTGCTGTGTCTGATTGCCATGGACCCGCCATCGGACCTGTCTGCCGACAGTATCCGGGACGAAAAGGTAAAAGTGCTGAAGGCGCTGAAACGGATTACCCCGGATATGATGGCGGAATACGTGGTGCGCGGGCAGTACACCTCCGGCACCAGTGAAGGCAAGCCGGTGCCCGGTTACCTGGACGAAGAGGGCGCCAATAAAGCCAGCGAAACCGAGACCTTTGTTGCACTGAAGGCCGAGATTGATAACTGGCGCTGGTCTGGCGTGCCCTTCTATATTCGCACCGGCAAGCGGCTTCCGGAGAAAATGTCGCAGATCATCATCCACTTCAAACCGGCACCCCATTACATCTTCGATCCGGACCAGAAGCACCTGGCCAACAACAAGCTGATTATCCGGCTGCAGCCCGATGAGGGCATGGCCCTGAAGATCCTCACCAAGGACCAGGGGCTGGATAAGGGCATGCGGTTGCGCCAGGGGCCACTGGAGCTGACGTTCTCCGAAACCTTTGATACCGATCGAATTCCGGATGCTTACGAGCGGTTGCTGTGGGAAATCATGCGGGGCAACCAGTACCTGTTTGTCCGCCGCGATGAGGTAGAGCACGCCTGGCGCTGGGTCGACCAGATCATCCGTAACTGGCACGACAGCGGCGAACCGCCGAAGCGCTACGCCGCAGGCACCTGGGGGCCGGTGGCGTCGATTGCCATGATCACCCGGGATGGCAGGAGCTGGTATGAAGACGTGTGACCTGCCGCTACCCGAAGGGGTGCAGGCATTTTTCAGTGAGACCACGCAGGAATGTGCGGGCCAGCTGGCGTTACACGTAGCGGAAAGCCTGCGTGGCCGGCTCCGCCGGGGCGGACGGGCTTCGCTGGTGGTGTCCGGTGGCTCTACGCCGGTGCCCTTCTTTCAAACGCTGGCGCAGCAGGAGCTGGCCTGGGCCCGGGTCACGATGCTGCTGGCCGACGAGCGCTGGGTGCCGGAAGGGGACCCCGCCAGCAACACGACCCTGGTGCGGCAGAACCTGCTGCAGGGCAGGGCAAAGGACGCACGCTTTCTCAGCCTGCGGCAGCCGCTGTGCAGCGCCGAGCAAGCCTTGCCTGCTATCGAGCAGCTGCTGGCCGAGTTGAAGTTGCCGCTGGATGTGGTGGTTCTGGGCATGGGCAACGATGGCCATACGGCGTCGCTGTTCCCGGATGCGCCCCAGCTGCCGGAGGCAATGTCTATTCAGGCGCCCGGTCGGGTGTGCGTGATGACACCGCCGTCCCAGGCCCATACCCGGGTAACCCTGACCCGGCCGGTGCTGGCGGGCGCCCGGTTCCTGGCGTTGCATCTCAGGGGTGAGGACAAGCTGGAAACCCTGGAGCGGGCCCTGAAGGCCCCGGATGACTGGCGGGAAATGCCAATCCGTGCTTTTCTGAAGCCAGGCTTGCGAATTTACTGGAGCCCGTAACGGGCTGTTGTCCGGTTAGCGCCGGGGGAGACTTGAATGCCATTGCTGTCTGTGGAGCACCAGGAAAAGATCGAGTTTGTGATGGCGCAGTCGCCATTGATACCCGTGATCACCATCCGTGATCCGGACGATGCCATCCCGCTTTGTCGGGCGTTGTTTGACGGCGGTATTCGCGCGCTGGAGATCACCTTGCGCACAGAACATGGCCTGGATGCCATCCGGCGGGTTCGGGAAGCGCTTCCGGACGCGATTGTGGGGGCGGGTACGGTGATCAGCATCGATCAGTACCGGGACGTCGAGCGAGCCGGGGCCGAGTTTGTCATTACCCCTGGTGTAACCGATGCCATCCTGGATTTCGGTGTGACCTCGGAATCCCCCCTGCTGCCGGGCATTGCCACCGCATCAGAACTGATGATGGGGTACAGCCACGGCTACCGGCACTTCAAGTTGTTTCCCGCGGAAGTATCCGGGGGTGAAAGGGCCTTGAAGGCGTTTGCCGGCCCCTTCCCGGATGTCTGCTTTTGCCCGACCGGCGGGGTTCGCCAGCAGACGGCTGCGGCCTACCTGGCGCTGGATAATGTCTCTGCGGTGGGCGGTACCTGGCTGACGCCGGATGAAGCCGTGGCCAGTAAGGACTGGCAGACCATTACCGGCATCGCCCGGGCCAGCCTGGCGGCCATTGGCCACCGGGGCTGACCGGCGCAGGCTACTGGATGTCGGACCCTACACGAACGATTTTCATGGAGTTGGTGCCACCCTGGGCGTTCACATAGTCGCCCTTGGTGATCACCACCAGGTCGTTATCCTGCACAACACCCCGGCTCTTCAGTTCGTCGACGGCCAGTGCATTGACCTTTTCATTGGCGTGGTTGGCAGAATCGAACGGAACCGTCTGCACGCCCCGGAACAGAGCCACCCGGTGCTGGGTGGAGTGGTGCCGTGAGAAGGCAAAGATCGGCAGGCTGGATTTGATCCGTGACATCAGGCGCGGAGTAGAGCCGGTTTCTGTCAGGCAGATAATGGCAGACACACCCTGCAGGTGGTTGGCGGCGTACATGGCAGACAGGGCAATCGCCTCGTCTACCTTTTCCATGCTCTCGTGGATCCGGTGCTGGGACTGGTGCATGGACGGGTGCCGTTCCGCACCGGTGCAGATGCGCACCATGGCTTCCACGGCTTCTTTCGGGTAATCGCCCACGGCAGTCTCGGCGGACAGCATCACGGCATCCGTGTAATCCATCACCGCGTTGGCAACGTCAGATACCTCCGCCCGGGTGGGCATGGGGTTGGTGATCATCGACTCCATCATCTGGGTGGCGGTGATCACGGCCCGGTTCAGTACCCGGGCCCGCTTGATGATGTGTTTCTGAACTGCCACCAGTTCGGCATCGCCGATCTCCACGGCCAGGTCGCCCCGGGCGACCATTACGGCGTCTGACGCTTCGATAACGGCATCCAGTGCGTTGGTATCGTGGGCCAGTTCGGCCCGTTCAATCTTCGCCACCAGGCCGGCATCGGAGCCGGCTTCTTTCAGCAGCTGACGGGCCACGTGCATGTCTTCGGCGGTGCGGACAAAGGAAACCGCCACGTAGTCGGCATCCAGGCGGGCGGCGGTGACGATGTCCTGCTTGTCTTTCTCGGTGAGGGCGTCCGCTGAGAGGCCGCCACCGCGCTTGTTCAGGCCCTTGTTGTTGGACAGCGGGCCGCCGATCAGTACGGTGGAGGTGATGCTGTGGTCGTCGACCGCGGTCACTTCCATTTCAATCCGGCCGTCATCCAGCACCAGGATATCGCCCGGGCTGACGTCGTTGATCAGTTGTTCGTAATCAATGCCAACTTGCTCCGATGTGCCAGCCTCTTTGTCCATGGTGGCGTCGAGCACGAAGGTCTGGCCCCGTTCCAGGGTGACCTTGTTGTCGGTGAAGCGGGCGATGCGCAGTTTCGGGCCTTGCAGGTCGGCCAGGATGGCCACAAAGCGACCTTGGGCCGCGGCCGCTGCACGAACCCGGCGGGCTCGTTCCATATGCTCTTCGGCGCTGCCGTGGGAAAAGTTGAGGCGGGTAACATCAACGCCGGCGGCGATGATACCTGCCAGCGATTCCTCACTGTCGGTGGCGGGGCCGAGGGTGGCGACAATCTTGGTGCGCCTGAGCATAGTGCGTGTCCTTGTCTGTAAAATTTGAGTGTTCAATTGAACCTGAAAGCCTCCGGTAAAGAAAGTACACTTAGGTCTGGAATAACCACGATACAGGGAGAGAGCCCATGCACTCTACGGTTCAGAAGGTGACCAACCGCATCATCGAACGCAGCAGGGCTTCCCGCGCGGATTATCTCGAGAGGATGGCCGGGCTGGCGGCAAAGGACCCCCATCGTGGCACCTTGTCTTGCGGTAACCTGGCCCATGGCTTTGCGGCTTGTAGCCAGGGCGATAAAGACACCCTGAAATTTCTTAACCGGGCCAATGTGGCCATGGTTTCCGCCTACAACGACATGTTGTCTGCCCATCAGCCTTATCAGCGCTTTCCTGACATTATACGCGAAGCGGCCCATGGCATGGGCTCGGTAGCCCAGTTTGCCGGCGGCACTCCCGCCATGTGTGACGGGGTCACCCAGGGCCAGCCGGGAATGGAGCTGAGCCTGTTCTCCCGGGACACCATCGCCATGAGTACGGCAGTGGCGCTGAGCCACAACATGTTCGACGCGGTTATGCTACTGGGTATATGTGACAAGATTGTGCCAGGGTTGCTGATTGGTGCCCTGAGTTTCGGCCACCTGCCGGCCATTCTGGTGCCATCCGGCCCCATGCCGTCCGGGCTGCCGAACAAGGAAAAGCAGCGGATTCGCCAGCTCTATGCCGAGGGCAAGATCGGCCGGGATGAATTGCTGGAAGCCGAAAGCCAGTCTTACCACAGCCCGGGCACCTGTACCTTTTACGGCACCGCCAACAGTAACCAGTTACTGGTAGAGGTAATGGGCCTGCACCTGCCCGGTGCGGCTTTCGTAAACCCCGATACGCCCCTGCGGGATGCCCTGACCCGCGCGGCGACCGAGCAGGTCATCAAGTTGTCCCGGCCCCACGGCGGCGAGTTGGGGCTCGGCCATATGGTGGACGAGAAAGCCATTGTGAATGCCCTGGTAGCCCTGCTGGTGACCGGTGGCTCCACCAACCACACCATCCACTGGATCGCCATTGCCCGGGCGGCCGGGATCCTGGTTGACTGGAACGACTACGCCGAGTTGTCGTCGGTGGTGCCCTCCATGACCCGTATTTACCCGAACGGCCAGGAAGACATCAACGCTTTCCGCGAAGCCGGCGGCACGCCGTTCCTGATTCGGGAATTACTGGCACAAGGCTACCTGCATAACGACGTCAACACAGTGATCGGTAAGGGGCTGGATGCCTACGCCCGGATGCCGGAGCTGGAAGGGGAAAGCCTTCGCTGGCACCCAGCTGTTAGCAAGAGCCAGCGCCCGGATGTGCTGAGCAGCGCCGCAGAGCCCTTCGCCCCGGATGGCGGGTTGAGGGTGCTGGATGGCAATCTCGGGCGCGGAGTGATCAAGGTATCGGCGGTAGCACCGGAACACCATCGGGTTGAGGCGCCGGCGGTGGTTTTCAACGACCAGAACGAACTGAAAGCTGCTTTTGAAGCTGGCGACCTGAACCGGGATTGTGTGGTGGTGGTGCGCTTTCAGGGGCCGAAAGCCAACGGCATGCCGGAGTTGCACAAGCTGACCCCGTATCTGGGCGTGCTGCAGGACCGCGGCTATCGGGTGGCGCTGGTGACCGATGGCCGGATGTCCGGTGCCTCTGGCAAGGTGCCGGCGGCTATCCATGTTTACCCGGAAGCACTGGCGGGCGGCCCGCTGGCCAGGATTTGTGACGGCGATGTTATTTGCGTGGATGCCGTTAGTGGTGTGCTGTCGGTGCAGCTCGGCGAGGCGGAACTGGCTGACCGCAGCCCGGCCAGTACAGACCTGGCAGCGAACCATACCGGCTATGGCCGTGAGCTGTTCGGCTGGATGCGCCAGGGTGTCTCGAATCCGGAGCAGGGTGCCAGTGTGTTCTGGAGCGCCGGCTGATGACGGAAGCTGTTCCGCACGCCATGGCTCTGGTGGGTGATGTTGGCGGCACCCATGCCCGGTTTGCGCTGGTGGTGCCGGGATCGGTGCAGTTGCAGTCGCTGAAGGTTTTCCGCTGTGCTGATTTTTCGGGGCCCGGGCAGGCCATTGCGGCGTACCTGAAGCACATAGGGCCGGTGACTGTCTGCGAAGCCTGTGTGGCCGTTGCCGCCCCGGTTACCGGTGACGTTGTTACCCTGACCAACAACCGCTGGCAGTTCGATACCGGGCACCTGGCGCAACGCTTTGGCCTGGACCGGTTCCGGCTGGTGAATGATTACACCGCCATGGCGCTGGGCGTAATGCACGTGCCGGCCAGCCAACGGGTGCCGGTGGGCGGGGGTGACGCAGACCCGTCGCGCCCGGTACTGGTTCTTGGCCCGGGCACGGGCCTGGGCATGTCGGCACTGGTGCCGGCGGGGGATGGCTGGATACCGCTGGCAACTGAAGGGGGCCATGTGGACTTTGCGCCGCTGGATGACCTTGAGTGCGAGATTGCCCGCCGTCTTCGCGCCGCCTATGGCCGGGTTTCTGTGGAACGACTGCTGTGTGGTGCGGGTATCATGAACCTGTATCGAACGCTGGCGGAGATTACCGGCAGTAAGCCGGTACACGAAGCCCCGGAGCAGGTTTCCGCAGCGGCCATGGCAGCTAATGACGAGCTGGCAGCCCGGGCGCTCAGCCTGTTCTGTGACATTCTGGGCCGGGTAGCCGGCAACAGCGTTCTGACCCTGGGCAGTTACGGAGGTGTCTATCTTTGTGGCGGCATTGTGCCGGCGATTCTCGACTTTTTTATGGCCAGCGGCTTTCGCGCCGCATTCGAAAACAAGGGCCGGATGCGGCCGTTATTGGAGGCCACGCCGGTTCAGGTGGTGCTGGATGGCAACACCGGGCTGTACGGCGCTGCAGCGGCCCTGACCAATGCCGGGAGGTGACCATGACTCAGACGGCTAATCATCTGGATCGCCTGGACTTTGACCAGCTGGTGCAGCAGGTAAGGGCCTGTACCCTGTGTAAAGATGTCTTGCCGGAAGGGCCGAGGCCGGTTGTCCAGCTGTCCCGGTCGTCCCGCATCCTGGTGGTCGGCCAGGCGCCCGGCCGCAAGGTTCACGAAACCGGAATTCCGTTCAACGATCCCAGCGGTGACCGGCTTCGACAATGGATGGGCGTGGACAGGGAGCAATTCTACAACGACGAACAGGTGGCTATTCTGCCCATGGGATTCTGCTTTCCCGGCACCGGAAAATCCGGTGACCTGCCGCCGCGGCCGGAATGCGCCGAAACCTGGCGCGAGGCCTTGCTGGCTCGGCTGGACAAGGTTGAGCTGACCCTGGTGATCGGCCAGTATGCCCAGGCCTGGCACCTGCCGGACAGCCGCAAATCGGTAACAGATAATGTCAAAGCCTGGCGGGAATACTGGCCGGGGCTATTGCCCATGCCTCACCCGAGCCCGCGCAATATCCGCTGGCTGAAAAGCAATCCCTGGTTCGAGCAGGAGGTGATTCCCCGGCTTCAGGCCCGGATCGGGGAATTACTCTGACCCGGCGGCGGTGAACAGGCTCTGGTGCCGGGTTGCCGCCCGATGGATGTAGCTGTCCAGCTGCTCCCGTTGCTGCTCAGTGATATAGAGCCCCTGCTTGGTACGCCGCCAGAGTACGTCTTCCGCGCTCAGTGCCCACTCGTGGGCAATCAGGTAGTCTACTTCACGCTGGTACAGGGTGGCGGTGTAGGCGTGGCCAAGATCCTCTGTGCCGGTACAGCCTTTGAGGATGTGGTGGCTGTCGGTGCCATAGCTGCGCACAAACCGGCGGATAATGGCGCGGTCCAGCCAGGGGTAGTGCAGTTGCAGCTCTTCTGCGAGCTGTTGCTGGCTGGCAAAGTCGGCCCCCGGTAACAGGGCGTTCCGGGTCCAGGATTTGCCCGCTCCGGGGAAGTAATCGCATACGGCATCGGTGACCGCCTCGGCCAGCTTACGGAAGGTGGTGATCTTGCCACCGAACACGGAAATCAACGGCGCCTGGTGATCCTGGTCGTCGACCTCGTAGGAGTAGTCGCGGGAAGCGCTCTGGGCATTGCCGCCTTCATCGTCCATCAGCGGCCGGACCCCGGAGTAGCTCCATATCACATCGCCGGGTGTCAGTTGCCGGCGGAAATACTGGTTCACCACGTCCAGCAGGTAGCGGGTTTCCTCTTCGGAAATTCGTGCTTCCGACGGGTTGCCCTCGTAGTCCACATCGGTGGTGCCAACAAGGGAGAACTCATCTTCGTAGGGAATGACGAACACAATGCGCTCGTCGGCATTCTGGAGAATGTAGGCTTCGGTATCCTGGTTAAGGCGGGGCACCACAATGTGGCTGCCCTTGACCATGCGGATCTGTTTGGGGGCAGTCATGCCCAGGCTTTCACCGAACAGACGGCTGACCCAGGGCCCGGTGGCATTCACCACCACCCTGGCGCTGAGGGTTCGTGTGTGCCCGGTGAGGGTATCTTCCAGTACCGCTTGCCAGCCAGAGCCCTTGCGTTCGGCCCGGATACACCGGGTGCGGGGCAGGATACTGGCGCCTTTTTGCTGGGCTTTGCGAGCTGAGAGTACCACCAGCCTTGCGTCGTCTACCCAGCCATCGGAGTATTCAAAGCCCCGGGTGATTTCCGGTTTCAGGGGGGATTCTTTGCCGAAGTTGATGGCCCGGGAGCCGGCCAGCAGTTCACGCTTGGCGAGGTGGTCGTACAGAAACAGGCCCGTGCGGATCATCCAGGCCGGTCTCAGGTGAGGCTGGTGGGGTAAGCGAAAACGCATCGGCCACATGATGTGGGGAGCATTGCCCAGCAGGGCCTCCCGTTCCGCCAGTGCTTCACGCACCAGCCTGAACTCGTAATGCTCCAGATAACGCAGGCCGCCGTGGATCAGTTTGCTGCTGCTGGACGACGTCGCCGAGGCCAGGTCGTTCATCTCACACAAGACAACCCTGAGCCCGCGGCCGGCGGAGTCCATGGCAATGCCTGTGCCGTTTACGCCGCCACCGATAACAAGTAAATCGCAGTGGTCCGGAAATCCGCCGAGCGGTGATGTTTCTGTGCTGGTTTTTGATGCTTTCCGAACCACTGTCTGCTCACTCCTTGTGTCAGAGCCGGAGTGGCTTGCCGGCCTCGCGGCGGCGCTCCTCCCACTCTTCTTGGGTTTGTGCGGCCTGGTCTCCGGCCATGGAGCCGATGATCTCGAAATAATCCGAGGCAAATTCATCGGCCATCACCTGGTCACGGGGTTTTACCTTCACCACGTAAACGCTTTGTACGTTCTGGTGATCAAACTCGCGCCAGTACTGCTCGTCTTTCAGCAAACTGTAGCGGTGGCCTTCCAGTGCCCGGATCACATCGGCAGTATTCGTAGTGCCGGCACGCTCAACCGCTTCCTTGTACTGGTACACAATACTGTAGGCCGAGGCCGCAGAGGAAGAGGGGCGCATTTCATAGCGGGCAGAGAAGGCTTCAACAAACTCCTTGCCGCGGGGGTAGTTGTTCTCGTACGGCAGGGTCCATACCCAGGGTGCGCCGCCAATCACACCTTCCATCATCGCCGGGCCCACCTGCCGGGCCATGCCCAGAGTCAGGTTGGGAACCACCACCTGCATGCGCTTGGTCAGACCCATTTCATAGGCCACCTGCAGCGCGCGCACCATGTCGTCGCCAAACAGTACCATCATCAGCACCTTGGCGTCAGATTCGGCAGCCTGTTCCAGGGCCTTGCGGAAGTCGGTAATCAGTGCCCGGGGAAACGGGGTTTTGACGCCCGGGTGGCGTTCGGTGTCCTGGGTATTGGAAAACTGGCGAACGGACTCTTCCACTGACCAGCCCCAGGTGTAGTCCGAGGTGATGTAGAAGTAATCGTCGTTTGGGTGGTTCTGGTTCAGGTAGTCGCCCAGTGCCTTGGCGGTCATCCAGGCATTGTATGGCTCCCGGAACATGAACGGGTGGCCTTCACTGCCGGTGGTGGCGTTGGAATAGGTGAGGGTACCGAAGTAAATGCGGTTCCTGTCGCGGGCGGCCTTGCCGGAGGCGATGGCAACGGCGCTGGATACACCGCCAAACACCATCTGAACACCTTCCTGGTCAATCATTTCGGCGGTGTTGCGGGCGCCTTTTTCCGGCTCGCCGCGGGTGTTGCGGATGACCAGTTCCAGTGGTTGCCCCAGCACACCGCCGGCCTGGTTGATTTCCTCAACCGCAAGGTAGGCTGCCAGGCGTTGTTGCAGGCCCTGGTTTTTATAGCGTCCCGTTTCCGGGTAGTTAAGACCGATCTTGAGAGATTCGGCGGAAACAGTGGCGCTGCCGAGCAAAAGCAGACATGCCGAGAGCAGGAAAGTCCTGAAAGTCATTGCAGATTGGCCTCCGGTTTAGGGTTCGCACAGCCTATTCTTGTTTTATGTCAGGCTGAAGTAATAGCGTAGTTTCTGCCCGGGGCTTTGAGGCAACAATGGGACTAAAGTGTAAAACGCCCGCTAATTCGCGGGCGCTTGATTTGCGTCAGTTTACGGGGTTATTGCCGTTGCCGGTTTGCGGGGTTATCGACGGCTTTCGGGTTGAAAAGCTGGTATCCGTCACGGCCACTTTGCTTGGCCAGGTACATCGCAATGTCTGCGCCATTAAGTAATTCTTCGCTGGTCTTGCCGTCACCCGGATACAGGCTGATACCGATACTGGTGCTCACTGCAAGGTGGTGGCCATTGATAACGTAGTCTGGGGCAGACGCCCTGACCAGCCTTTCTGCAACGTTCAGGACGGCTTCGGGGCTTTTTACCTCCGGCAGCAGGATAATAAACTCGTCTCCGCCCAGCCTGGCGAGGGTATCGTCTTCCCGAAGGCAACTACGCACCCTTGCAGTGAACTGTACCAGTAATTCGTCACCTGTCGCGTGGCCGAGGCGATCGTTCACGTCCTTGAATTTGTCCAGGTCCATGAACATGACAGCCAGTAACTGTTTGGTTCGATGAGCATGTCGGATGGCGTGGTCCAGGCGGTCTTCAAGCAGCCGCCGGTTGGGGACCCCGGTCAGGGCATCGTAATAGGCAAGCTGGCGGATTTGTTCTTCGTTTTTGCGGTTCTGGGTAATATCCGTAAACAGGCCGGCATAATGGGTAGCGTTGTCGTTGTCATCGGTGATTGCGGTAATGGTCAGCAATTCCAGGTAAAGCTCGCCGGTTTTACGCCGGTTCCAGATTTCACCGCGCCAGTATCCGTGGTGTTCAAGAGACTGCCACAGACGTGTGTAAAATTCTGAATCGTGGCGGCCGGAGGAAAGAACTTCCGGTGTGCGGCCGATCACTTCTTCCGGGCTGTAGCCTGTGAGGTGCGTAAAGGCCGGATTCACGAACTCGATTCGGGCATTTTTGTCGGTCACCATGATGCCTTCGAATGACGATTCAATAACACGTTCTGCCAGCTGCAGGGTCCGGCTCGACCGGGCAAGGGCTTTGTCGCGCTGTTCGAGTGCCTGCCGAAGGTCATCCAGGTACATTTGCTCGGCACCCGACAGCATATCGTTGTAACCGATCAGCCCGATGATTGCCCCTGTTTGGTCCAGCACACCGAGATGGCGAATGCGGTGGTCCAGCAACAAATCACGGGCGTGGATGAGCGGATCTTCTTCCTTCGCGGTAACCAGCGGGCGGGACGCTAATTCGCCAATACGGGTATTGCTGGTATGCCTGGCGATGAAGCGAACCATATCGCGCTCGGTGACAATACCAAAGCCGTCCTCACCGAAATTGACCACCACTGCGTCGGCTCCCCGGCGGTGCATCAGGTCGGCCACCTGGGCCAGGGGCAGCGATTCAGGTACGACTGCCGGTAAATGCGGAATGGCTGCGCCAACTTCCCTCAAGCGCAGATAGGGTTCCAATCCCTGATTCAGGGCCAGGTCTGTACGGGAAATAATGCCAACGGGTTGGCCGTCTTCGTCGGTAACCAGGGCATGTCGCTGGTTCTGGTTTTTTAGCCTGATTGCCGCCTGGGCAGTATCCATGGTGGCAGGTAACGACAGCACCGGCGATCTCATCACCGAGCGGACCGGTTGGCTGAACTGGTCCGGATCGGCGAAGTTGATGGCCAGGGCATCCCGTTCCGTCCATATTCCGACCACGGTGTTGTCCTGGCTGATCAAAATGGAAATGACCGAACTCTCCGCCATCCGCGCTGCGGCTTCGGAAATCACCGTTTCCGGACTGCATTGAAGCAGGAGGCCACTGTGCATGATCTGGGATACGGGAATTGGTTGCCCCATGTGTGCTCCTGTTGTCGATGCCGGAAGTTCCTGAATTATATCAATGTCCGGCGTCGGCTGCTTTTACTTTCACGTAACTGCCAGGGGCATCTTCAATGACCTCGAGTTTTCCTTCGCCGGGCTGTCGGGCCGGCACCTGGTCGCCTTCATAGCCGGCAATCCATTCCCGCCAGTATGGCCACCAGGAGCCCGGATGCTGCTCCGCACCGGAGAACCAGGCGTCCGGATCTTCCGGCAGGGTGTTGTTGGTCCAGAAGCCATATTTTTTTTTGTAGGGCGGGTTGATCACACCGGCGATGTGCCCGGAACCGGACAGGACAAAGCGGACATCGCCGCCGTAAGCGTGTGCCCCGTGGTAAGTGGTTTTCCACTTGGCGATGTGGTCCTGTCGCGCCGACAGGAAGAACGATGGCACCCGGATTTCCGACAGGTTGATGGTTTCGCCGTTCATGGTCAGGGCATCCGGCTGCACCAGCCGGTTATGCAGGTACATTTCCCGCAGATAGTAACTGTGCATTCTGGACGGCAGGTTGGTGCCGTCGGTGTTCCAGTACAGCAGGTCAAAGGCGGCGGGTTTCAGGCCTTTGAGGTAGTTGTTGGTCCAGTACGACCAGAACAGGTCGTTCTCGCGCAGCAGGTTAAACGTGAAGGCCATGGCCCGGCCGTCCAGGTAGCCCTTGCGCTCCATGGCCCGCTCGATGCCACGGATGGAGTGATCGTTGATGAATACGCCGATGCCGCCGGGATCCGAGAAGTCCAGCAGGGTGGTCAGATAGGTGGTGCTGATGATCGGGTTACGGTTCTTCTTCTCCAGCCAGGCCATGGTAGAGCCCAGTAGGGTGCCGCCAATGCAGTAGCCGATGGCGTTCATCTGCTCTTCGCCGGTGGCCTCTGTTACCGCATCGATCGCCGCGAGGGGGCCGAGCTTCATGTAATCATCCCAGCCGGTCTCTTTCTGGGCCGGTCCCGGGTTACGCCAGGACACTACAAACACCGTCTGGCCCTGGCTCACGAGCCAGCGGATAAACGAGTTGCGCTCGGTCAGATCCAGTATGTAGAACTTGTTGATCCAGGGCGGGATGACCAGCAGCGGCCGCTGCGCTACCGTCCTGGTGGTGGGTGTGTACTGGATCAGCTGCATCAATTCGTTCTGGTACACCACCTTGCCCGGTGTGGTGGCCAGGTTGCCGCCGACTTCAAAAGCCGAACGGTCGGTCATCCCAACATTGAACAGGCCGGGGTTCTGGCGCAGGTCTTCCACCAGGTTACGGGCGCCATCCACCAGGTTCATCCCCTTGCGTTCCCAGGTAATGCGCAGTACTTCCGGGTTGGTCAGGGGGTAGTTGGAGGGCGACAGGGCGCTGGTCAGTTGCCGGGCATAGAACATCATCTGGTCCCGGGCGGGGCCGGGCAGGCCCTCCATGTTTTCTACCCAGTTCAGGAACGCGCCGGAATTGATCAGGTATACCTGCTGAAGCACATCGAAAGGCACATGCTTGCGCCAGTCGTCAGCCAGGAAGCGACGATCGTCGGATTCCGGAACGGCTACCGGCTCTGGCTGTTTGCCGGTCAGCCGGCTGAAAGTGTAACGGGCGAGGCCCAGATGCCTTTTGCCCAGCTCGATCTCGGCGCTGGCAAAGCGAAGCGGATGCAGCAGCAAGTCTTCGGCCATGGCACGATAGGCGTCTGACATTTCGCTGAGGGTGGACAGCTTGGCGTGGTCTACCATGCCGGTGTCGCCCAGCCATTGTTCCAGTTGCTGCTGGCCCTGACGCACGTTGTCGTCAAAGGTTTTCATCATCTGCTTTGCGGTTTTACTGATGTAGTCCATACCCAGCATCGAGGTTCTCCTTGCCACGGATACAAAAAGGCCGGAGCGTCGCAGACGTTCCGGCCCGGCCGGTCATTCAGGGTGTCAGGCAGCGGTTTTGCTGTTGCTGCCTTTACCGGTGGCCGGTGTTTTTTCCGCTGTGTTATCAGCCGGTTTTGCCTCGAACACCTGCTGCAGTTGCTCGCGGGTTTCGTTGGCGTAGTCCTGCCAGGCCTTCCAGTCTGCAGATACCTGCTCGCTGATGGTTTTCAGGGTTTCGGCCTGGTCTGTGGTCAGGGTTTTCAGGCTTTCGAGGTCGCGTACCTCGGCCATCTTCCGGGCCTGTTCCATGGCAACATCGGCATAGCGGCGGAACGCTTCCATCTGCATTTCCGCAGCTTTGCCGAACTGGTTGAACAGGGTTTCATTGAGGCGGTTGGCTTTTTCGAACAGCTCATTGTTCATGGGGTACAACTCCTTTGTAGTTGGAATGACTGGAATCCTCAGTCTAACTTTATATGCGTGACACCATTTTGACAGGCATCAAATGCCGTTCCAGCATATTCTTTAGTCTGGAATTTGTAACCTTACAGTGGAGAAAACCATGAGCAGTCGCAAATCCGAACTGGAAACCCTGAAAGCCGAACTCGAAGCACGGCTGGCCCGTTATAAGGCGCACCAGCACCGTGAGGGCGGGGCGCTTGACAAGGATTTTGAAGAGCAGGCCACGCAAACCCAGAATGACGAAGTGGTCGATTCACTGGAAGTGGAAACCCGCGCCGAACTGGTACAGATTGCCCATGCACTGGAGCGGATCGACAGCGGAGCAGGGGACGAATGCGAAAAATGCGGTGAGCAGATCGATCCGCGCCGGCTTCAGGTGTTGCCTTATACCACCGTTTGTGTAGATTGCGCCGACAACTGAATTCCGTCAAACACTGAGTGGTAAAGATGACACAGAACCCCGCTGGATCAGAACCGAAGCAAGGATTGCCCAAAAGCCAGGTCATTGGTTTGTTTCTTGGCGCCGCTTTCCTGCTGGTTACCCTGCTGGTGCCGGCTCCGGAGACGATGGGGCCGAAGGCCTGGGCCGCCCTGGGCATGATGCTGATGATGGCCACCTGGTGGTCTACCGAAGCCATTCCCATTCCGGCTACCTCCCTGTTGCCGATTGTGCTGATACCGGCGCTGGGGTTGGGAAGTATCAGCCAGGCCACATCGCCCTACGCTAATCCGATCATCTTCCTGTTCCTGGGCGGGTTCACCCTCGGCCTGGCCATGCAGAGGTGGAACCTGCACCGGCGGATTGCGCTGCTGACCTTGCGGGCGATGGGGGACAAGCCGAAACGGCAGATTGCCGGCTTCATGCTGGCAACAGCCTTCCTGAGTATGTGGGTGAGCAACACCGCCACCGCGATCATGATGCTGCCGATCGGCTTGTCGGTCATCGGCATGATGGGTGACAGCAATCCGGACGGGGTTCGCCGTTATGCCACGGCCTTGCTGCTGGCCATCGCCTATTCCGCCAGCGTGGGTGGTATTGCCACCCTGATTGGCACGCCGCCCAATGCCTTGCTGGCGGCTTACCTGAGCGAAAACCAGGGCATTTCCGTGGGCTTTGCCCAATGGATGCTACTCGGTGTGCCTGTGACGGTGGTGATGCTGACATTGACCTGGTGGTGGCTGACCCGCAAGGACTTCGGCATTGAAGGCGCCCAGGAAAGCGGCCAGATGATCCGGGACGAACTGGCCGCGCTCGGCCCCATGAGCAAGGGTGAAAAGCTGGTTGCACTGGTGTTTGTGGTGACAGCGTCGCTGTGGATTTTCCGGCCCTTGCTCTCTGGCAGCATTGCGCCCTGGCTGAGTGACACCGGTATTGCCATTGCTGCAGCCATTGCCATGTTCCTGATTCCGGTAAGCACCCGGGACAGGACCTTCGTGCTGGACTGGGATTCGGCTAACCGCCTGCCCTGGGGCGTGCTGCTGCTGTTTGGTGGCGGCCTGGCCATGGCGGGCGTGATCAGCAGTTCCGGACTGGCCGAGTGGATTGCCGAGAGCATGGGCGTGGCTGGCACCTTGCCGGTACTGGTGATGATGATCCTGGTGGCTGGGGTGATTATCTTCCTCACCGAGGTGACCAGTAACACCGCTACAGCGGCGGCGTTCCTGCCGCTGCTGGGTGCCCTGGCGATGTCGCAGGACGTCTCTCCGCTGCTGTTGACGGTGCCGGCTGCCATTGCCGCCAGCTGTGCCTTCATGATGCCGGTGGCCACGCCGCCGAACGCCATCGTGTTCTCCAGTGGCCACATGAAGATTTCCGATATGATCAGGGCCGGTTTTGCGCTCAATATCATGGGTATTGTCGTGGTAACCCTGATTACCTACGCGCTGCTCGGAACCGTTTTCTCAATGTGATTCAGGGCCGGATGCTGTCCGGCCTTTCCCTCCCTTGAACCAGTTCTCAGTACTGTCGCTGCTGGCCCCGCCTGCAGCGACAGATTTGAGGCACAGTTATCTTTAAGCCCGATTCGATTTCGGTATCTTACGGTTACAACATGTAACGCCGACGTTGCACATCCAAGAAAGTTGCACATCCAATAAAAACAGGAACTTTGCAAAATGCTGCTGGTGCTGGCCGGATCCCTTCTCACATTCGCCATGGTGCAGGAAGCCACCGAGGTAGAGCCGTTCGAGCCGGGCACCATCGTGCTGGAGCACAAGGTGGATGCGAGCCCGGTTGAGCAACGCTCTGATGTGCGGGTGGAGCCCCTGGTTGAGCAGAAGTTCCGGAACATCGTGCGCCAGGCCTACGACTACAGCTGTGGCAGTGCGGCACTGACCACGGTCCTCAATTTCTATCTTGGCCGGACCCTCTCTGAACGGCAGGTGATGGAAGGGCTGCTGCATTACGGTGAGAGCGATCGCATCGTCCAGCGCCGGGCCTTTTCCATGCTCGATATGAAGCGCCTGGTAACGGCTTTGGGTTATCCCTCTGGCGGCTTCAAAGCCGAGATTGACGACCTGATGGAGCTGGATCACCCGGCTATCGTGCCCATCGACCACGCCGGCTTCAAACACTTTGTAGTGCTCCGCACCATCCGGGATGACCGGGTTTACCTGGCCGATCCCGCCGTCGGCAATATTTCCTTTACCGTGGCCCAGTTCCAGGAGAAGTGGGACGACAACGTGCTGTTCATTGTCTTCCCGGGCAGCGACAAGCCGCTGGACAACCTCGAACTGAAAGAGGAAGACCTGCGCTTTGTAGACGACCAGACCATGACACTGCTGGCTATCCAACAGATGCCGGCGTTCGCCGAATCCACAGAAAGACGCGTCCAGAACTTGCTGGAACGCCAGAAGAACAATCCTGACGGTAGCGTTGAGAATACCCGTAAACAGCTTTACTACCGTCGAAACTAATTTTCCGGGCGGTTTTCCCCGGATCAGGAATAAAACCAATAAGAGTAGGGAGTCAGGATGAATCGTTGGTTAGTGCGAGGTTTTATCCTTGTTTCCGCGGCCGGTGTGCTTCCGGGCATGGCGATGGCCCAGGACGGAAATGTTGACCAGGCGCGGGAAGCCCTGTCACGCCAGGAAGGTGATGAAGATTCCACCAAGCAGCTCGAGGAAGTGTTCCTGGCTGCCGAGAAGAACTATTCGTTGCAGAAGAAGGGATCTCACTACCTGAACTATTCCTTCGACTATTCCTACACCGGGGATCAGCGCCTGGACCTGGCCATTACCAATGGTTCGGTGCGCAATCTGGATGTGGTGCCGTCAGCTACCCATAACTTCACCAATGCCTTTTCCTACGACTACGGCTTGCTGGACAACCTTACGGTTGGTACCCGGGTACCGCTGGTGGTCAAGTACGATACCGAGGACGAGCTGAATGTTTACGACTTCGGCGACATCTCCTTTACGGCCCGCTGGCAGCCCTTTGCCTACGTACCCGGCAAGGCATCGGCTACCTTCTTTGGCACCCTGAACAGCAAGACTGGTGTCAGCCCCTACGAGATCGACATCAAGGAACAGCTGTCTACCGGTAGCGGTTATTACTCCGTTGGTGGCGGCCTGAGTATGTCCAAGGTGCTGGACCCGGTGGTGGTGTTCGGTTCGCTCAGTGCAACCTACAACCTGACCGAAGACGGCCTGGAACAGGTTCGTGGTGCCCGCCTGCTCGAGAAGGTGGAGCCCGGCTTTGGTCTCTCCGGCTCCGCGGGCTTTGCCTATTCACTGTCTTATGACATTTCCCTGAGTATCTCGGCCCAGGTCAGCTACAGCGACCAGACCGTTCTGACCTTCTCCAACGGCGACCAGGCCGTAGCCCAGGACCAGATGACGGGCTTCCTGAGCATGTCGCTGGGTACCCGGGTCAGTGATATGACCATCGTAAACACCAGTCTGGGGATTGGCCTGACCGAAGATGCCCCGGATTTCTCTCTGGGTATATCCCTGCCCATTAATTTCTCCGGCCTCAAAGAGTGATTGGAGCTGCAGACGTTTCACGGGAAGGGAAGATTTTCATGGGACAACCTAGTCAAAAGCGACGCATTCTGGGAGCGCTGATCGCGGCAAGCCTGTCCGGCGGTGCCCAGGCGCAGCTGACCCAGAACCTGACGCTGCACCCCAAGGCACTGGCACTGGGGAACGCGGTCACCGCCGATCCCCCGGGTTTGATGGCCATTCACTACAACCCGGCAGGCCTCACCAAGCTGGATGGTCGCCAGCTTGAAGTCAACGTGTTGAGTATCTAC
Organism: Marinobacter sp. G11; assembly: GCF_021282325.1. Classification (NCBI taxonomy): domain Bacteria; kingdom Pseudomonadati; phylum Pseudomonadota; class Gammaproteobacteria; order Pseudomonadales; family Marinobacteraceae; genus Marinobacter; species Marinobacter sp. G11. The sequence goes on along the minus strand of NZ_JAJSPB010000021.1, from coordinate 33,149 downwards.
CTGGATATTGATGCCGACTTCATTGCGGATGAAGACTACGAGATTTTCGGTATCAAAGGCCTGGAAACAGACCCCCTGACCGGCAAGCAGCGGGACCCGGTGGCCAATACTCGCAGCCACACCAACAACGTCGCCCTGTACGTTCCCGGGTATGGCATTCTGCGGTTGCCGCCGGGGCCGGCGGTAGCGCCCTCTGCGGGTATCAGTATCAAGCCACCCGGCTCAAAGCTGACCTTTGCCAACGCGTTCTATATGCCGATGGCCGCGGGTTTTTACCGGGAGAAAGACGATCCCGGCCGTTACCAGCCCCAGGCCGCAACGCTTCAGCGGACAACCTATCTTTCCCCCACGGTTGGCTATGAGATAAACGATGAATGGTCGGTGGGTGCCGGTATTCACCTGTCCCATTTCGGGTTTGCGGCAGACCAGTACATGCGGGCGCCGAACATGCTGATTGGTGTGGCAGAGGTTCTGCAAGACGCCTTCAACTGTGAAAGCGGTGACGAACCCCTGCAACCCTGGCTGGCCCTGTGTGGCGGTAATGTGGGCCCCTGGGACGATATCGGCGCGATGAACCTGAACCTGCAGGAAACCATCTCGCCCACCTACGCCCTGGGTGTCATGTGGGAGCCCACGGACTGGTTCCGCTGGGGTGCCAGCTACACCTCCGAAGCGGACATGAACCTGAAAGGCCAGTTCGAGATCCAGTACACCGATGACTGGTCCGGGTTCTGGCAAAGCGTTAACGGCTCAGTGCTGGGGGCCATCACCTCGGCTATTCTGAGCCTGCCTTCCGGTGCCCCCCGGGAGGCCGGTAACGTCAGTATGGACCTGGTGTATCCGCAGCATTTCCAGACAGGGATCAGCGTGGATGTACACCCGCTGCTCACCCTGAACGCCGACATCGGCTGGACCGACTTTGCCCAGTGGGACGCCTTCGAATTCAAGTTCGACCGCAAGCTGGAGTTCCTGAACGCTGCCCGGATTTTGTCGCCGGACAACGCCACACCAGACAGCCTGCGCCTGCCGCTGGGCTACAAAAGCCAGTGGAACTGGGCCTTTGGTGCGGAACTGCATGTGTCTTCCCGGCTTGACCTGCGCGCCGGTGTCGAGATAAGGGACTCGGTGATTCCCGATGACCAGCGCTCGATCATGGCGCCGTTCGGCGGAGCCAACCTGTACAGCGTAGGGCTGGGGTATCGCTGGGACAAAGACACGGAAATCGACCTGAACCTGTCTTACCTGCAGTCTATCGAGACTATTCCGGCAGACAGCAGCTGTAACGTAAACTGTGACAACATCACCAATATCATTTACAACCCCTATGCGGATCTGGAGATCAAGACCTCGCTGCGGGTTGTGATGGCGGGGCTGAGTTTCCGTACCAAATTCTGATGCAGTCCGGGGAGTAGTTTGTCATGGTTCTGATGCGATCCGTCCGGTTGGCAGGCTGTGTCCTGGCAGTGGCCCTGTCGGCGGGCTGCCAGTTGGGTGGAACCCCCATCGAGCAGCGGGACGGTTACTTCACCTGGGTAGACGAACAGGGCCAGGTACGTTACTCCCGCATTCCCGAAACAGAATCCGAATCCGAAAGTCCGGAAAGCGAAGATGTTGCCGAGACTGCGGGCTTACCTCCCAAGAGGGCACTGGGCGAGCCCGATGCTGCCAGCAAGCTTGAGGATGCCGGCGACTACACCACCGAAAACTACCCGGATGGCGAAGAGCTGGCCCGGGACGGTTTTATCCGGCCGGGCCAGCGGCAGCCCTATTACACCTGGCGAGATGCCGACGGCATTGTCCGGGTCAGCTATTACAAGCCCGATACCCGCACCGAGCGGCAACGTAACCCGGACATGGCGCCACTGAACCTGACCCCCGCCAGCGTTTACCTGCCCCGGCAGGAATCCGGAGAGGCCGAGCCCGTAGCCGGCCATGATCCGGATGCCTTTGCCGTCCTCGGCATCGAGCGTGAACCGGAGAACGTGTTGACCACCTTTGCCGGCAACTGCTGTGAAGCGTTATCCAACAAGGAGTTCGAGCACTGGCAGGAGGGAAGGGAGTTCGGGGTTCGTATCACCGAAGATTCCCCGGTTTATGATTTCAGCAGTGGCGAGTCCGCCTTCCAGTTGGTGGCCTTGCCCTCCGGTGAGTTTACCCATGGCTTTGTAACGCGCCTGCGCTCCTACGCCCACAAGGGCGTGTTCGTGCCTACACTGGCGTTTCTGGATCGGGATTTTCGCCCGGTTCGCCTGATTACTGACCTGGTGATGGATTATTATCCGGAAACCTGGCGTAAGCGGGGCTACCTGGAAGCCTGGGTGCCGGTATTTCCGGGGCAGGGTGAGCGTTGGTTATTGGTGATCACCCGTAGCGAAGACCTGCGCGCGCAAACCGTGTATGACGCCGATCACGGCCCCGTGGCGATTCCCCATGTGCCTTACGGTGAACTCGGCTTGACCACCTTCGAAGAGTAAGGGATCAGTCTTCCGGAGCGTCCAGGTTCAGCCATTGCTGGGATAGCCAGTAGTAGCGGCCATCACCTGCCGGGTGGGTACAGTTATAGCGAAAACGCCGGCTGTCGAATGCCTTAGGTGCCTTCACCGAGACCCGATTGCCGGTTGTCCGGAATTCGATGCGGCCCTGGCCGGAGGCAAAGCAGGTGAGCCGGTCTGCGGTCAGTTTTTCCCCCAGTTCGAACACCAGTTCCGGCGGGTTGGCTTCCAGTACGCCGTCGGGTAACTCGCTGGCGGGCACCGGGAAGGCCTTGCTCAGCAACTTGTCTTTCAGGCTTCCAAGCTGGCCAAAGCTGTTCGCCATGGGAAAACGGGGCAGTCGGGTGCTGTGGGAATAGCGGCCAATCGCCCCGGACTGTTGCCCGAATCCCAGCCAGCCCCTGGCTTCCAGTTTGCCCTCCAGTTTTTCGTCGAACTCACCGTAGGGGTAGGCAAACATCGGCTCCTCCACCCCGAGCCTGGTTTTCAGCGTGCCCTGAGCCTGGTCCAGGCTGTGCTCTGTCCGCTTGTGCCATTGCGCTTCGGGTTCACCGGGCTTGCGCGCCAGGTGGCCGTGGTCAGTGCTGTGGTTGGCAATGGTCACCTGTTCACCGGTGGCCAGCTCCTGTAACTGTTCCCAGCTCATGTAGCCCCGGCTGCCGATGGCGTCGGTGTTCACGAAGATGGTGAAGGGCAGGCCATGACGTTCAAGCAACGGGGCGGCATTTTGATAGACTGACTCGTAGGCATCGTCAAAGGTGATGGCAACACGGTTGCTGTCATCCTCACCGGCCAGCGCCTGCCGGGTTGCGGGCAGCAGTGGCACAACCTCAAGGTTCAGGTCCCTGATCATGTCCAGCTGGGCTTCAAACAACGAGCGGGAGGTGCTGGTGGCCGGAGGCGTATGGTCCGCCACATGGTGATACTGCAGCACAACAAGGTCGGCAAGGGCGTGGGGTGCGGAGGCAGTCAGGCCAAGAATGGCCGCGGCTGCGAATCGGTTGAGTCGAGTCATGTCAGTCTATTGCCGGGTAAAGTGACGTTTGAGGACGGAAAACGCCCGGTTCAGCTCCTGGATATCTTCTGTGCGCCCGCCGCGATCCGGATGGGCTTGCATCACCCGCCGGCGGAATCGCTGCTTCACGGTATCGAAGTCGCCGGGCAGTGTATCAAAGCCGAGCACCTGCGCGGCTTCCTGAACGTCCTCCGGGCTGCCGGCCAGTGTTACGCCAGCCAGGAAACGCTCCATCATGCCCCGGATATCGTGGCCGGACAGGAAGTACCGGGACAGATCCAGGTAAAAGCTTCTGAGTGGATCTTCTTCTGCCGGCAGGGCCCGGGTATTGCCGGAGCCGGTGGTCAAAATACATAATCGAAGCGGGGAAATCACCAGTGTTTCCCCGGCCTGGGCCAGCTCCGATTGCAGCCGGTAAAGGGCATGGAACAGCAGGAAGTGCACAGGATAGAGCGCGGTCGGGTCGCTGAAGGTGACGGGCTCGATGAGTTGCCAGCGCGGGCTTTGTAAGGCACGGATCAAAGCCAGTTCTGTCAGCCCGGAAGCCCCCGCCGCCCGAAGTTCATGTTCGGCAGCCACCTGCAGGTGATCGGCCTGCTGCTCAAGCCAGGCGAGCTGATCGCGGCTGATCGGGGATTGATCCGGTCGGGCGGAAGGTGCGGGTGTATTCATGGCGGCCATGGTATGACACTCTGCCAGCACGTGAAAGCACAGGAGTTGAGGGAAGTGGCGTGCGGCGCACTTAGGAAAGTACCGAGCGCGGGGCCCCTGTCACTCGGCAATCGGGGCGCGTATAATTGCCGCCTCATTTACCTTGCAAGTGTGCCAACAGAATGTCCGAAGCCATGATCGCCAATGCCGAGCAGGCGCCGATGTCCGAGCAGGAGCGTCGCCAGAAACTGGAGCTGAACAAACTGCAGAAACGGCTGCGCCGGGACGTGGGGCAGGCCATTGCCGACTTCTCGATGATCGAAGCAGGCGACAAGGTGATGTGTTGCCTGTCTGGCGGCAAGGATTCCTACGCCATGCTGGATATTCTGCTGAACCTGCAGAAAAGCGCGCCGGTACGTTTCGAGCTGATTGCCGTCAACCTGGATCAGAAGCAGCCGGGCTTCCCGGAAGAGATCCTGCCTGAGTACCTGAAGTCGCTGGGTATCGAATACCACATCATCGAGAAAGACACCTACAGCATCGTCAAAGAGAAAGTGCCTGAGGGCAAGACGACCTGTGGTCTGTGTTCCCGCCTGCGGCGAGGCATTCTCTACAACTTTGCCGAAGAGCACGGTATTACCAAGATCGCCCTGGGCCATCACCGCGATGACATGCTGGAAACCCTGTTCCTGAACATGTTCTATGGCGGCAAGCTGAAATCCATGCCCCCGGTTCTTCACAGCGACGACGGCCGTAACACGGTCATCCGGCCGCTGGCCTATGCCCGGGAGAAGGACATTGCCCGCTATGCGGGACTGCGGAATTTTCCCATCATTCCCTGCAACCTGTGCGGTTCCCAGGAAAACCTCCAGCGGCAGGTGATCAAGGAAATGTTCCAGGCCTGGGACAAGCAGCATCCGGGGCGGCTGGAAACCATGTTCCGGGCCCTGTGCAACGTAGAGCCATCGCACCTGGCGGATCCAAACCTGTACGACTTCAAGGAAGGCAAGCGGCTGGGCGGCAAGCGCCAGGCGGTGGTGCAGTCTGCGGAGCCGGAACAGGACTTCGGCCGGCTGGACGTGCTGAATCTCTGATCAGCCAGCAACCGTCGGCCGTTGGATCAGTGCATCAACAAGGCCTGGAACGGTAGCGTCCACAAGCCGAACAGGATCAGCAGGACACCGCTGATCTTGCGGAAGCCCTGATGGCTCTTGATGCCGCGAATCCAGTTGGCGGCGTAGCCGGTGGCCAGCATCGAGGGCAGGGTGCCCAGGCCGAAGAAAAACATGGTCAGGGCGGCGGCCGGCACCGTTGGCTGAAGCGCCGCCCAGCCCAGCGTGCTGTACACCAGTCCGCAGGGCAACCAGCCCCACAGAGCCCCCAGGGCCAGCGCCTGGCCGGCATTATTGACCGGAATAAAACGTTTGGTCAGCGGCGATAACGCCTTCCAGACCGGTGTCCCCACCCTTTCAACAAAGCGTATGCCCTGCCACCACTGGCCCATGGAAAGACCCATGAAAATCAGCAGCAGGCCGGCTATGGTCATCAGCAGCAAGCCGGCCCAGCGCCATTGGCTGGCGGCCTGGGTGCTCAGCAGGGCCACGAGGGTGGCGATCAGGGCGTAACTGCCAATCCTGCCGAAATTGAAGGCCAACAGCAGTAGTGTCTGGCGCAGGCGAAACCCTTTGCCGACCGGCAACGCCACCGACAGCGAAGCGCTGATTCCCCCGCACATGCCCAGGCAATGGGTGCTGCCCAGCAAGCCGATAACGAAGGCGCTCGAATAGCTCAGGTAAAGTTCCGGCTGCATGGTTCCGGTCAGGCCTTGTTATCGGGGTTTTGGTCAGAATCCCCGGTGCTGGCCTGTCCTTCCTGATCCGCTTTTTTGTCAGTGCGGGCATCATCCGGAATCATGTCTTTATCGTCGTCATACAGAATGCGATGGGCCGGCCCGTCCAGGTCGTCATACTGGCCATTCTTGACGGCCCAGGAGAACAGGAACACGCCCAGGGCCACCAGAAGCAGCATCAGGGGGACCAGGAACATGACAATGTGCACGACAACCTCCTTGCATGGGGAATGCGACAGGTGTTTCAGGCCTTCCGGCTAAGGCGCAGGGCGTTAAGCACCACAATGAGTGAGCTGGCAGACATGCCGATCGCGGCCAGCCAAGGCGCCACCAGCCCTGCGGCAGCCAGGGGCAGCGCACAGACATTGTACCCGAAAGCCCAGATCATATTCTGGCGGATAATCCGGCGGGTCTGCCGGCTGGTGTTGAGAGCCTCCACCAGCTGGTAAAGCTGGCCATTCAGCAGGACCGCATCGGCTTTGAGCTGGGTCAGGTCGGCGGCAGTGCCCATGGCCACCGAAATACCGGCGCCGGCCATGGAGGGCAGGTCGTTCAGGCCGTCGCCGACCATCATTACCCGATGACCCTCGGCCCGGAGCTGGTCCAGTACTTCCAGCTTTTTCTCCGGAGAGGCTTCCCCGATTGCCCGTTCAATGCCCAGCATTTGCGCAACAGTTTGCACGTGGCCAGAGCGGTCCCCGCTGAGCAGGATCGTCTGGATGCCTGCGTCCTGCAAGGCGCGCACGGCCTTGCCGGCATCGTCCCGAACCTGGTCGTCCAGCTGGAAACTGGCCAGCCACTCGGTATCGCTTGCAAGCCAGATCTCCATGCCCCGGGTGGGGGCTGACTCGGGCGCAGGTGCCCGGGTGTATCCGGCTACAAAGTCCTTGTGGCCGATATACACCGGCTGGCCCTTGAAGGTGCCGGACAATCCGCCACCCAGATGGTTGGTTACGTCGCTCACAGGCACCGATGGCAGGCTGTGAAAGACCTTGGCAATCGGGTGCTCCGAGTGCTTCTCCAGCCCGGCTGCCAGTTTTAGGGCGTCGGCTTGCTCCAGGCTGCCAAATTGCTGCTGGCCACTTAGGCTGAGTTCGCCGCGGGTCAGAGTGCCGGTTTTGTCGAACACTACCGTGTCGATGGTGTTCATAGATTCCAGGGTATGGCCCCGGGTGGGCAAAAAACCGAGTTTGCGCAGGCGCACGGTGGCAGACGTAATGGCCGTTGGCGTAGCCAGTGACAGAGCGCACGGGCAGGTGACCACCAGAACCGACAGGGTGATGTCGAAGGCGTTATCGGCACCGGCCAGCCACCATCCGATCCAGACCACCGGCGCCAGAATCAGGACACGGCCAACGAACTTGCCGGCAATCCGGTCTGCCATCCGGGCCACCGGCGGCTTTTCGGACTGTACGCGATCCAGAACTCGCAGGATTCCGGACAGCCGGGTCTGGGCCCCGGCATGGGTCACGCGGATGTCGAGAGGGTTTTCACCATTTACGCTGCCGGCATGTACGGTGTCGCCCGGCTTCCGGGTTTCCGGCAGATATTCGCCGGTGAGGGCAGCTTCGTTCAGGGTGGACTCTCCCGAGACGATTTCGCCATCCACAGGCAGTGTTTCCCCTGGCCGAACCCGGATCACATCACCCGGTTGTACCTGGTGAATGGCGATGATCTCTGCCTCACCGTTCCGCACCCGTGCGGCTACAGAGGGTTGGAAGCCGGCAAGCGCATTGCCGCTCAGCCCGGCGCGATAGCGGGCCTGAACTTCAATGTATCGGCCCAGCAGCAGGAAAAAGGTAAACATGCACACGGATTCGAAATACACTTCCTCGCCGCCGACCACGGTTACCCAGGCGCTTGCGCCGTAGGCCAGCCCGATGGCGATGGCCACCGGCACGTCCATGGTCAGATGGCGGGAGAGCAGGTCCCGGCGGGCATTGCTAAAGAACGGGCGGGCACTGTAGAACACCACCGGTGTGGCAACCAGCAGGCTGAACCAACGGAAAAAATCCACGAAATCCGTGGAAAGATCGCTGATTAGCTCAAAATACAGTGGGAATGCCAGCATCATGCTCTGGAAGGAACCGATGCCGGCCACCGCCAGACGAATCAGCATCGACCGGTGTTCCGCCTTGAGCGCCTGTTCTGCTTCGTCGGCCTGGTAGGGACGAGCGGTGTATCCCAGTTCATGGATGGCAATCAGCAGGTCGCTCAGACGTGCCTTGTCCGGTGCCCAGACCAGGCGAGCGCGCTGCGTGGTATGGTTTACGGTAAAGCTCTGCACGCCAGGCTGCTGCTTCATGTGATTCTCAAGCAGCCAGATGCAGGCAGCGCAGGTAATGCCGCCGATCAGTAGCTGTGCCTCCTGGCCAGCTTTGACTGGTGCCACAAAGGCTTGCTGAACCAGGGGGTGATCCAGCTCCCGGATACGGTCAAGTTCCGACCGGGTCAGCTCCCGCGGTGTAACAGCAGGTTCGGTGCGAAACTCATAGAAGCCGGTCAGACCTTCCTGGTGGATGGTCTGACACACCGCCTTGCAACCCTGGCAACAAAAATGCCTTTGCTGTCCCTGCAGTTCCAGGGTGATCGGGGGCTCGCCGTCCGCTGGTTCTCCGCAATGGAAACAGTTCAGGGTGGTCACCCTTGGGCGTCGCCTTCTGCGTTAATGCTTATGGGGGTAGAGGAAGGGAGTCTTGCCTCACCCTTTATCCTCCAGTCGTTATCCGGCCCCTGGAGGTCGTAGTACCAGCGACCACTGACATCCTCAAGCAGTTGGCCCCGGTACTGACCGGGAGCGACCTGCGTAAACTGGACGGTTTTATCCTGACCTGACAATGTCGGGTGATACAGGTTGAACACAAGATAGGGGTAATCCGCAGCACCATTCACGGTACTCAGATCCAGTGTTGCAGAACGGCCATTCAGGCTCAGTGAGCCTTTCATCTGGAGATCGGCCGCCTTTTCATCCCGGGCAATGGACATATTGATGCCACGCCCCTGTTTGGAGTAGTCGTCGGTCACCAGCGAATTGTCCATGTTGGATGATACTGTCAGGGCGGTAATTCCCCACATGATCGACGCCAGCGGGAAAATGGTCAGAAACCAGAACCACGGCTGGCGATACCAGGGGGCAGGAGTTGCGTTATCAGTCATTACGGTCTTGTCTCGGTTTATGACTTCAGAGCCGATTGTCGGGCCCTCTTGTTAGCGGGGCCTTGGACCAACAAATCGGCTTTCAGTTTCAAGTTTAATCAAGGAGTCCGGTTGGGATTCCGCGTAGAAACGAATATCGTTATTGGTGTCCACCAGCGCTTCCGGCGGCACGTCAACAACCGTGGGCAAGGAGAGGTTTTCGCCGCTGCTCACCGTCACCGTGGTGTCTGTCAGAATGCGCATGTCCTCAAGGCCATCCACAGACAGGCTGAAGGTTTGTGGTACTTCTGACATGTTCTGGATCTTGACGGTATACGAGTTTTCCACCCGCCCTTCGCCGTTGAAACTGAACAGTGCACCACGGTCTCGCAGCACATCCATCTTGGCCGGAACCCGGGTAGCGATGGTGAAGATCACCGCGCTGATCATCAGTACGAGCACTGCGCCATAACCGAAGGTACGCGGGCGCAGCAGCTTGGAGGTCTTACCTTCCAGCTCGTTCTCGGTGGTGTAGCGAATCAGCCCTCTCGGGTAATTCATCTTGTCCATGACTTCGTCGCAGGCATCAATACAAAGTGCGCAGCCGATACACTCGTATTGCAGGCCGTCGCGGATATCGATGCCGGTCGGGCACACCTGCACACACTGTTCACAATCGATGCAGTCACCCAGGCCAACTTCTTCCGGTGCGACGCCTTTCTTGCGTTTGCCGCGCGGCTCGCCCCGGTTCGGGTCGTAGGAGACCACCCGGGTGTTCGGGTCAAACATCACAGACTGGAACCGGGCGTACGGGCACATATACAGGCACACTTGCTCGCGCATCCAGCCGGCGTTCAGGTAGGTGGCAATGGTAAAGAAGGCGACCCAGAAGTAGGCCCAGCCGTTGGCCTGCAGGGTAAACAGGTCAATGATCAGTTCGCGAATCGGGTAAAAGTAGCCAACGAAGGTGAGGCCGGTGGCAAGGGCAACAAACAGCCACAGTGCATGTTTGATGGTTTTCTTGGTGACTTTTTCCCGGGAGTTGGGGGCCTTGTCGAGTTTCATCCGCTTGTTGCGGCTGCCTTCCACCTTCTCCTCAATCCACATGAAGATAAAGGTCCACACAGTTTGCGGGCAGGTGTAGCCGCACCAAACGCGACCGAACAGGGTGGTGATGAAGAACAGGCCGAAGGCGCTGATAATCAGCATGCCCGAGAGCAGGAAGAAATCTTTAGGAAAGAAGGTGACCCCGTACAGGTGGAACTCCCGGGCGGGCAGGTCAAAGTGGATCAGGGGCTGGCCGTCGAGGGTGAGCCAGACAAACAGGAAGTACATGCCCATGAGCACGGTCAGGCTGACATTCCGGATTCTCTGGAAAAAGCCTTTTACCTCTTTTACGTAAATCTTCTCGCGGCTTGCGTAGAGGTCAACCGTCTCATCTTTCTTGTTGTTCTTGTTCGAGTGATCGGAAGATGGGTCAACCTGCTTGACAGGAATCTCGTTACTCATGGGTACCTCCCGGTATAGGGTAAAGCTGGGAGCGGGCCTCGGCGGGTCTGCTGATCTTCTCAAGCCTGTACCCGCGGGCGCAGATACAGGGTTGAAAAGACCGGGCCAGGGCGAGCCTGGCCGGGTCGGATTTAGTTAGACAGGCTGTAAACGTAGGCTGCCAGGATCTGGATCTGATCGTCTGTCAGACGACCTTCCTGTGCGGGCATCTGGTTCTGTCGACCGTTAACCACGGTCTCCTTGATCCACTCATAGGTGGAGCCATACAGCCACACGTTGTCGGTCAGGTTCGGCGCGCCCATGGCGGTCATGCCGGTGCCATCGGCACCGTGACAAGCCGCACACGCCTGAGCGAACACCTGCTCGCCGGCTTTCGCCGCTTCTGCGTCCAGTTCGCGGCCGCTGAAGCTCAGCACGTAGTTAACCACCTGGTCGACCTGCTCGTTGGTCATGTTCGGCATAACGCCCTTTGCCGGCATGTTGCCGTTACGACCCTTGGCGATACTGTGCAGGATCTGGTCCGGCTCGCCGCCCCACAGCCAGTCGTCGTCAGTCAGGTTGGGGAAGCCCACCTGGCCGCGCGCGGCAGTGCCATGACAAACCGAACAGTTGTTGGCAAACAGGCGCTGGCCGATCTTCATGGCGTCATCGTTCTGCGCCAGTTCAGGAATGGCAGTGTCGCCGAACTGGGCATAGATTTCGCCATATTTCTCTTCGGCAGCTGCCACTTCCGCTTCCCACTGGTTGGTGGATGTCCATCCCAGCAGACCCTTGAAGTTGCCCAGGCCCGGGTACAGAGCCAGGTAGCCAAGGGCGAAGATGCAGGTTGCTACGAACAGGTAGAACCACCATTTCGGCAGAGGGTTATCGTATTCCTCAATGCCATCAAAGGAATGGCCCATTGTCCGGTCGGTTTCAGTATCGGTTGTCTGGCTCTTGCGGGTGGCCCAGAGGAGCCACCAGCAGCCGAAAACGGTACCGAGCACGATCACACTGACCCAGATGCTCCAGAAGGTACTCATTGTTTCTTCTCCGTTTTTTCCTGTTCGAGAGTACGCTTTTCGACTTCGTCGTCATCGAAGGGCAGGTGTGCTGCCTCGTCGTTGGCCTTCTTGCGGTGGGCGCTGTAAGCCCACCAGACGATTCCGAAGAACGCTGCCATTACCAGCAGTGTGTGAATGCCGCGTAACTCATTAATATCCATGGGATCACCGCTTCTCTGAAATCACAGTACCCAGCTGTTGCAGGTATGCGACCAGCGCTTCGATTTCAAATTTTCCTTCAATCTCACTCGCTGCGTTGGCAACCTGCTCGTCGCTGTAGGGCACGCCAAGCGTCTGCAGCGTCTTCATTCGGGACTCAATGGAACCGTGATCAACACGATTCTCGAACAGCCACGGGAAGGCAGGCATGTTGGATTCGGGTACCACGCTGCGAGGATCGTACAAGTGCTGGCGCTGCCAGGCATCTGAGTAACGACCTCCTACACGAGCCAGATCCGGCCCGGTACGCTTGGAACCCCACAGGAACGGACGGTCATAAACGAACTCGCCCGCAACGGAGTAGTGGCCATAACGCTCAGTCTCAGCCCGGAACGGACGGATCTGCTGGGTATGGCACACGTGGCAGCCTTCACGGATGTAAATGTCCCGGCCTTCCAGCTCAAGAGCGGACAGAGGCTCCAGGCCTTCGACCGGCTGGTTAACCTCTTTATGGAAGAACAGGGGCACTACTTCCGCAAGGAAACCACCACTGATGGTCAGCACGATCAGCACGATCATCAGACCAAGGTTCTTTTCGACTATTTCGTGTCTCATCTGGTCTCTCTCCCTTACGCCGCCTGAACCGCAGCATTATCTTCTGCAACGGCGTCTTTCTGGCGTACGGTCATGTACACGTTGTAGGCCATGATCAGCATTCCGGTCAGGAAGATCGCGCCACCAATGAAGCGTACAAAGTAGCCAGGGTAGGAGGCTTCAAGCGCTTCCACGAAGCTGTAGGTCAGGGTGCCGTCTTCGTTCACAGCACGCCACATCAGGCCTTGCATGATGCCGTTAACCCACATGGCAGCGATGTAGAGCACGGTGCCTACGGTAGCCAGCCAGAAGTGAACGTTGATCAGCGCAGTGCTGTACATCGCCTGGATGCCCCACAGTTTCGGAACCAGGTGGTAGATCGCACCGATACTGATCATGGCAACCCAGCCCAGGGCACCGGAGTGCACGTGGCCGATGGTCCAGTCAGTGTTGTGGGACAGGGCGTTTACGGTCTTGATGGACATCATCGGGCCTTCGAAGGTAGACATACCGTAGAAAGACAGGGATACCACCAGGAAGCGCAGGATCGGGTCAGTGCGTAGTTTGTGCCACGCGCCAGACAGGGTCATCATGCCGTTGATCATGCCACCCCAGGACGGAGCCAGGAGGATCAGGGACATTACCATACCGGCAGTCTGTGCCCAGTCAGGCAGGGCAGAGTAGTGCAGGTGGTGGCCGCCGGCCCAGACGTAGGTGGCGATCAGTGCCCAGAAGTGGACGATAGACAGGCGGTAGGAGTATACCGGACGGTTGGCCTGCTTGGGTACGAAGTAGTACATCATGCCCAGGAAGCCGGCGGTCAGGAAAAAGCCTACAGCGTTGTGGCCGTACCACCACTGCATCATGGCGTCGGTAACACCGGCGTATGCAGAGTAGGATTTGAACGCAGTAGCCGGCAGCGCCAGGTTGTTACCGATGTGCAGTGCTGCAACGGTAATGATGAACGCGCCGTAGAACCAGTTAGCCACGTAGATGTGGGGGGTGCTGCGCTTGGTCACGGTACCGAAGAATACCAGGGCGTAGGTTACCCAGACGACGGCGATGGCGATGTCGATCGGCCATTCCAGTTCGGCGTATTCCTTGGATGAGGTCAGGCCCATTGGCAGGGTAATGGCCGCAGCCACGATAATGGCCTGCCAGCCCCAGAAAGTGAATGCCGCCAGGCTATCCGAGAACAGGCGGGCCTGACAGGTCCGCTGAACTACGTAATAGGAGGTAGCAAACAGGGCACTACCACCAAAGCCGAAGATAACGGCGTTGGTATGCAGCGGCCGCAGTCGGCCGAAGTGGGTAAAGGGCAGGTCGAGGTTGAGGGATGGCCAAACCAGCTGTGCTGCAATCAGCACACCCAGAGCCATGCCTACAATACCCCATACCACTGTCATGATGGCGAATTGTCTCACCACCTTGTAGTTGTATGTCAGGTTCGCATTTACTGTGCTCATAGCCTTACCAATGGGTTCAGGATGGGGAATTATGCGGGCGCAAGTATGGAGAAACCGTTAGGTGTTTGCAATGATTCAGGTCAACTCCTGATATCCGTCAAATTCGCCGGATTCCGGCGTTTTACCAGTAAGTTGCAATGAAAATCATTCCCGGCCCGGCGGCAGTGCCAGGTCAACGGGTACCCCCTTGCACGGGGTTAAATGATACCCCCTCAGAGTTAACAGGTGAACGATGTGGAGCTGATTAAGACCAAAAGCTATGGTGAACAGGCCGAAATGATCATGATTCTGGCCCATGGGGCCGGTGCGCCGATGGACTCTCCGTTCATGGAGGCCCTGGCCGAAGCTCTGGATGATCAGGGCATTGCCTGTGTTCGCTTCGAATTTCCCTACATGCAGAAGCGGCGGGAAGACGGCAGGAAGCGACCGCCAGACCGTCAGCCGAAATTGCTCGAATGTTTTTCCGGAGTGATCTCGGCCGTCCGGCAGGAAATCGGCTCCGGGGCCAGGCTGCTGATCGGCGGCAAATCCATGGGCGGGCGCATGGCCTCAGTGCTGGCCGGCGAAGCCGGAGCGGGAGTCAGTGGTGTGGTGTGTTTTGGCTATCCGTTCCACCCTCCGGGCAAGCTGGACCGCTGGCGCATCGATCACCTGGCTGGGGTGACTTGCCCTCTGATGGTGGTGCAGGGTACCCGGGACCCGTTCGGTAAGCCGGATGAGTTGGCAGCCCAGGGCGATATTTCCGGCATTTCGAAATTGGTGTGGCTGGATGGCGGCAACCATGATTTCCAGCCGCCGGTCCGGCATCTGGAAACCCAGGCCAGCCTGATTCAGCAGGCCGCGCGCCATACCCGTCAGTTTGTTGCGGATTTTGTCCCCGCCTTGTGAATGCCCGGTGCGACGGGCTTCGGCACAGAGTTCCTCGGCTCGGTCCGCGCCTGGTGCTCGATATCCAGCAGTTTCCAGTGTGACGGGCAGCAGGTAATAACGGTAATCTACGCCCCGGCTGGCGAAGGGGAAGCGGTCACCTGTTTGCAGGGGTGGTTCCTTGAGTATAGACAACATCCCGTAACAGCAAAGCGGGAAGTGTAGCCAGAACAGACCAGAACGACCGTTAAACAGGTTCAACTTTCTTGGCCGGCCAGGTGTCATTTTCCTGACGGCCCCGGGAAACACATTATATGCAACAGATCATGCTGATATGCCGGCCAGGTTTCGAGACCGAAGCCGGTCAGGAGTTGACCGACCAGGCCGCAGCGGCCGGTATCTTCGGGTTCTTTCAGCCCGGCAAAAACACCGGGTTACTCCGCTTCACCATTGGTGGAAACGAGCCGGCCGAAGAGCTGATGCGCCGTGTGGCCCTGGAGGAGCTGGTCTTCACCCGGGACTGGTTTGCGGTTCTGGGCGATTGTGAGCTGCCGGTCCAGGACCGGGTAGGGGCAATCCTGGCGTTTATGAACGATCAGGGTTGGCAGGGTAACCGCTGTGCCCGGCTTGAAGTAAGGTTGCCGGAAACCAACGACGACCGCGACCTGGGCAACTTCGCCCGCAAATGGGTTGCCCCCCTGTCGAAGGGGCTGCGCGGGGCCGGCCTGCTGAAAGACGACCCCGAGGCTCCGGCACCGGCGCGGCTGGAAATCCTGCTGACCGGCTTTACCACCGCCGTGGTGGGCTACAGCCTGACCGGCAACCGGGCACCCTTTGTTGGCGGGATACCCCGGTTGCGGCTGCCGGCGTCGGCCCCCAGCCGCTCGGCGCTGAAGCTTGAAGAAGCCTGGAAGGTATTCTTGCCGCAAGAGCGTTGGTTAGAGTATCTCGGCGGCGGCAAAAAGGCGGTTGACCTGGGCGCCGCTCCCGGCGGCTGGACCTGGCAGTTGGTGCGGCAGGGCATGATGGTAACGGCGGTAGACAATGGCCCCATGAACCCGGAGCTGATGGCCAGTGGCCATGTGGAACATGTGGAGGCCGATGGCTACGCCTGGCGGCCGAAGCGGGCCGTGGACTGGATGGTGTGCGATATTGTTGATAAACCCCGCCGGACGACGCGGATGGCGGTGGACTGGATGGGTGAGAAGCTGTGCCGCTACGCGGTATTCAATCTCAAGCTGCCGATGAAAAAGCGATACGAGGAATGGCTGGTGTGCCGGGAAATCCTGGTTCAGGGCCTGGAGGATGCGGGCCTGCATTGTCAGATGAAGGCCCGCCACCTGTACCATGACCGTGAAGAGATCACCTGTTTTATCGAGCGGCTCGACTAGCCTCTCAAGGCATGGGGCTTTGCTCGAGCACGGTGATGGCCTCATCCTGGTCCATCATCGGTATCAGTTCGGCCATCAGGTTCTTGCGGGTTTCCGAGTGGAACCAGCGTTGCCAGTCGGCTTCGGAGCGCCAGTTGGCCAGGGTGATGCGATGGTTGGGGTCGTGGCTGTCGACCAGGGTTTCGCCGGAAATAAACCCCGGCGCGCCCACCGCCTGTTGCAGCACCAGTCGGGACCGCTCTTCATAGGCAGTTTCGAGTGTTTCGGCAATATGGCGTTCAATCAGAACCCGGATCATTAAAATCTCCTTTATTTTCGATGCTATAAACAATAATTTAGCACTGAATTCTGAAAAATCACGAGAACTTCTGGAGGCAATGTTGGCAGGTTCAGATTTTGACGCGGAACTCGATGCCCGGGGGCTGTTTTGCCCGGAACCGGTGATGATGCTGCACAACCGCATTAACGATGTGGAGCCCGGGCAAGTGCTGCGGGTACTGGCCACAGACCCGTCGACGACCCGCGATATTCCGCGTTTCTGCCAGTTCCTTGGCCATGAGCTGATAGGTGAACACGAGCAGGATGGGGAATACGTATACCTGATCCGGCGCAGCGAAGGCTGACGCCGGACAGGTCAACGCAAGTCAGCTCAGCTTTCCCGGGCGACCTTGCCCAGATGATCCATGAACTGCTCCCTGTCCATTTCTCCCAGAATCCGGGCCTGGCCCAGCTCCTCGCCATTGTTGCGGTAAAACAGGATGGCCGGCGGGCCGAACAGGCCCAGTTCGTCCAGAAGGGCCTGCTGGGCCCGGGTGTTATCTGTCATATCAATCTGCAACAGGGTGTAGGGCTGTAATGCCTGAATCACATCCGGCTTGCTGAACACGTTGCGTTCCATCACCTTGCAGGAAATACACCAGTCGGCGTAGAAGTCGAGCATTACGGGCTGCCCGGCGCTGCGGGCATCGGCCAGCATGGCGCGGATCTGCTCCGGGTCTTCTACCCGCTCGAAAGGCGCGTGGGCTTCGGTAGCGCCAGCCGCTGACACGGTACCGGCGGTGGCTACAAAGGGATCCAGCGGGCGCAGGGGATCACTGGCCCCGCCAGCCGCGCCGGCCAGCAAGGCCAGGCCGTAGGCAAAAAACACCAGGCCGAAGCCTTTGCGGGTGCGCTCCCAGCCGGCCCTGGCGGCATCAAAGGCGCCCAGTTGCACGCCGGTGATGGCAATCAGCAGACCCCAGAGCGTCAGCCCGGCCCAGGCCGGAATCAGCCGCTCGACCAGCCAGATGGCCACGGCCAGCAGCATCACACCATAGAAGTGTTTGACGGTAGTCATCCAGTGGCCCGAGGTAGGCAGCAGCTTGCGCCCGCCCACGGCTACCAGGATCAGTGGCACGCCCATACCCAGGCCCAGGGACAACAGGGCAACGCCGCCAATGACCGCATCCTGGGTGGTAGAAATATAGAGCAGGCTGCCGGCAAGGGGCGCCGACACGCAGGGTGAGACAATCAGGGCAGACAGCGCGCCGATACCGAACAGGCTCAGTACCCGGCCGCCGGTCATCTTCTGGCTGGCATCGTTCAGGGGCTCCCGGATAAAGCGCGGCAGCTGGATTTCAAACATGTCGAACATCGACAGGGCAAAGACAACAAACATCGCCGCAAAGACCCCGAGCACCCAGGGCGATTGCAGGTGCGCCTGCAGGTTGAAGCTGGCTCCCAGCAAACCGGTGATCACCCCGGCGGCGGCATAGGTAATGGCCATGCCCAGCACATAACTGCCGGACAGCATTAGCGCCTGGCCGGTGGAGCGGGTGTTATGGCCCGAAACCATGCTGGACATGATCGGCACCATGGGCAGCACGCAGGGGGTAAAGGTCAGGCCCAGCCCCAGCAGGAAAAACAGGCCGGCAATCATCCAGATGGTCTGGCTGGACAGGAAGCTGGCAAGGCCGCTGGCGCTGGAAGTGTCTGCCCCCGGAACAGAGCCCGGGCCGGAATTTGTGCCGGAAGCGCTGCCGCTGCCGCTGCTGTTGCTGGTTGCGACAGCGGCGGATTCACTGCCGTCGCCGCCCGGATAATACAGCACATCCCGGGTCTGTGGCGGGTAGCAAAGACCGGCTTCCGCACAGCCCTGATAGGTCACCTGGAGCTCTGCTTCGCGGACGCCATCCGGCAGATTTACCGGTACCCGGGCTTCTACGGGATCAAAGAAGACCTCCATTTCACCGAAAAAGTCGTCTTCGGTGAGGGTGCCCGGCCGGGAAAAGACGGGGTCCCCAAGGGTAACGCCCTCGGTAACGGCACTGACCCTGATTCGGGCTTTGTACAGGTAGTGCCCGGGCGTGATATCCCAGGACAGCACAACAGCGCCCTGATCGGTGGAGAAGTTGAAGGGCAGGGCTTCATCCACGGGCAGGAAGTCGCCGTTTCCGCCGCCGAAAAGGGAGTTTCCGGAGTTGCCGAAAGCCTGCACGGGCGAGGACGCCAACAGGCCCAGCATGGCGAGCAGGAGCAGTGCAGGCAGCAGCAGGGCGTGGCGGCGGATACTGGGGTCAGAGAGCGTTGTCATGAATTCGTGATAATCCTGTGTCGTAAATGCATGAAGTCGTTCTGCCTGGGGTGGACACGGGGGCCCCGCTAAAGTTCCCTCTGGTATTGGCCGCAGTAAAGTCGCACAATAGCCAACCGATGAACCACAATCCAGACGATCTTATCATGCTGTTCAATGACCTGTTCCGGGAAAGCTGCCGGACGCTACTGGTCAGGGGCAGCGACGAACCGGAATACATTCCTGCAAGTGAGCCCGACGGGTTTGCCCGGGTGGTTTTTGCCCACGGATATTTTGCCAGCGCCCTGCACGAAATTGCCCACTGGTGTATTGCCGGTGAGCACCGCCGCACACTGCACGACTATGGTTACTGGTATTGTCCGGACGGGCGTACCCCGGAGCAGCAGCAGGCCTTCGAGAACGTTGAAATCCGGCCCCAGGCCATCGAGTGGCTGTTTTCGCTGGCGACCGGTTCGCGGTTCCATATCAGTGTGGATAACCTGGCAGGCGACGGCGCGGCCGACGAACAGGCCTTCCGGCGCAACGTTTGCAAACAGGCTGCGGATTACCTCGAGCATGGCCTGCCGGAACGGGCCCAGCAGTTTTTTGACACACTTAAACAGTTCTACAACACTTCAACCCGCATCGGCCATGACTGGCATCACGACAAGGTTCGCATCGCACCGGCGGGGAATGAATACCTTAAATCAAGGACAGCAGACACTCTATGACATCTGAAACCAAGCACACAGGCGATCTACGCTTCAGTGACCTGAACCTGGACCAACGCCTGCTGGATGCCATTACCAAAATCGGCTTTGAATACTGCACGCCTATCCAGGCGGAAACCCTGCCCTGGACCCTGGCCTGCGAAGACCTGATTGGCCAGGCCCAGACCGGCACCGGCAAAACCGCGGCCTTCCTGATTACCGCTATCCAGACCTTGCTGGAAACCCCGATCGACGAAAAAGATCGCTTTGCCTCGGAGCCGAGGGTCCTGGCCCTGGCGCCAACCCGCGAACTGGCCATGCAGATTGCCAAGGATGCCGAGCAACTGTGCCAGTATACCGGCCATAATGTGGTGACCGTGGTGGGCGGCATGAACTACGACAAGCAGCGGGAGCAGTTGCAGAACGAAATCGTGGATATCCTGGTGGCTACGCCGGGCCGCTTGATCGACTTCCTGGGCTCCCAGGATGTGTTCCTTGACCAGCTCGACATCCTGATTCTGGACGAAGCCGACCGGATGCTCGACATGGGCTTTATTCCGGACGTCAAGCGCATTATCCGCAAATGCACCCCCAAGGACGAGCGCCAGACCCTGTTGTTCAGCGCCACCTTCAACCAGGACGTATTGAACCTGGCCTCCATGTGGACCCGCAATGCCGAGTTTGTGGAGATCGAGCCAGAGCAGAAAACCGCCGAGCGGGTTGAGCAAACGGTCTACCTGGTGTCTGACGACGACAAACTGCCAGTACTGGTGAATTACCTCAAGCGGCCGGAAGTGGATAAGGCCATCGTGTTTGCCAACCGCCGTGACCAGTGTCGTGACCTGGAAGAAGACCTCCGCAACCAGGGCGTGAAAGTGTCCCTGATGTCCGGAGAAATTGCCCAGAACAAGCGCCTGAAAACCCTGGACCAGTTCAAGAAGGGGCAGATCCAGGTGCTGGTGGCAACCGATGTGGCGGGCCGGGGTATTCACGTAAACGGCGTAACCCACGTGTTCAACTACAACCTGCCGGAGAACGCCGAGGACTATGTGCACCGGATCGGCCGTACCGGCCGGGCGGGCAGCACCGGTGTTTCCATCAGCTTTGCCGGAGAAGAAGACTCTTTCGCCTTGCCGGAGATCGAGAAGTACATCAGCCAGAAGCTGAAAACTGCGGTGCCTGATCAGGACCTGATGGCGTCCATGGAGAATCCGCCGATCACCCGCAAGCGGGGAGGTCGCCGGCCCCAGGGCAACCGGGGTTCTGGTGGCCGTGGTGGCCCGCGCCCGCGTCGCAACTGATCGGGAGTCCGGAGACAGGTTATGTTGATTGTTGCAGATGAGAATATTCCGTTACTCGACGCCTTTTTCGGGGATATCGGTGACATTCGCCGGGTTACCGGAAGAACCCTGACCCGGGACCAGGTGCAAGATGCCGACATCCTGCTGGTGCGGTCGGTCACCCCGGTAGGGTCCGGATTACTGGAAGGTACCCGCGTAAAGTTTGTGGGCACCACCACCATCGGCACCGATCACGTTGACCTCGACTGGCTGGAACAACAGGGTATCCGCTTTGCGGCCGCCCCCGGTTGTAACGCCAGCAGCGTGGCGGAATACGTGTTATCGGTGCTTTCCCTGTTCGCAGAGCGTCAGGGCCTGGATGACTGGAGTTCCCTGAGTGTCGGGATTGTCGGTGTCGGCAATGTGGGCGGAACCCTGGCCCGGGTGCTGGACCGGCTCGGCTTTGAGGTCCGGTTGTGTGATCCGCCAAGGCAGGATGCCGAGCCGGAGTCAGAGCAAGCCTTTGTCAGCCTGGCGGAAGCCCTGGAGTGCGATGTCATTACCTTGCACACGCCGCTGACCCGAACCGGCGCCCATGCTACCCACCACATGATTTCCAAAGCCGAACTTTCGACCCTTCGGCCCGACCAATTGCTGATCAACTCAGGCCGTGGCGAAGTGATCGATAACGGAGCCCTTAAGCAGCGTCTCGAGCAGGCAGATGCACCACTGGTGGCGCTGGATGTCTGGGAAGGTGAGCCCCGTATCAGTCCCGAGCTGGTGGCGCTGACCTGGCTGGCAACGCCCCATATTGCCGGCTACAGCCTGGAAGGCAAGGTGCAGGGAACCGAAATGATCTACCAGGCACTGTGTCAGTTTCTGGGGTTGCCGGTGCGCAAGAAGGCTGGCCAGTTTTTGCCGGAACCGGCCATGAGCAAGGTGTCGTTCACCAGCAATGCCGCCGAGGATGTGGCCAACCGCATTGCGCTCCGGGCCTGTTACGATCCCCGACAGGACGATGCCCGTCTGCGTCTGGCGATGAAAGGAAGCCCGGAAGAGCGGGGTGTGGCCTTTGACCGGCTTCGCCGGGACTACCCGGTACGGCGGGAATGCTCCAGTCTGAAGGTTCAGCTAAAGGGCAGTAGCAAGTCCCTGCAGGACAGCTTCAAGGCGATGGGTTTCAAGCTCAAGATCTGAGGGCTGGCAGGTAGCTGCGGATACAAAAAAGGGGCGTGAATTCGCCCCTTTTTGCTTTTTAAACCCTACGCCTCAGAGCTGCGCATTCTGTAGTGCTGCAATGCGGTCTTCCAGTGGCGGGTGAGTCATGAACAGGGCCGCCAGGCCGGAGCGGGCTCCGCGGTTGATAGCGAAGGCCTGCAGGGTATCCGGCATCTGGTCCGGTACCTCGCTTTCCTGTTTCAGGCGGGCCAGGGCACTGATCATGGCACCGCGCCCTGCCAGTTGGGCGCCGGCAATGTCAGCCCGGAATTCCCGGCGACGGGAGAACCAGAACACAATGGTGCTGGCCAGGATACCCAGTACAAGTTCCGCGACCATGCTGACCACAAAGAAACCAATCCCGTGGCCGTTTTCGTTCTTGAATACCACCCGGTCGACAAACGAGCCGATCACCCGGGAAGCGAAGATCACAAAGGTGTTCACCACGCCCTGGATCAGGGTCAGGGTCACCATGTCGCCATTAGCGACGTGGCCGATTTCATGGCCTAGCACCGCACGGATTTCGTCTTTGTTGAACCGGTGCAGCAACCCCTCACTGACGGCGACCAGCGAGTCGTTCTTGTTCCAGCCGGTGGCGAAGGCGTTGGACTGTGTGGCCGGAAAGATAGCCACCTCCGGCATCCCTATACCCGCTTTCTTTGCCAGCTCTGCGACGGTGTCTACCAGCCAGCGTTCAGCCGGTGTGCGGGGGGAATCAATCACCCGGGCCTTGGTGCTCCACTTGGCCATGGGCTTGGAAATCAACAGCGAAACGATGGCCCCGGCAAAGCCGAAGACTGCGGCAAACGCCAGCAGTGAGCCGTAGTCAATGCCTTGCCCGGCCAGATAACTGTCGACCCCGAGCAGGCGCAGGGTAAAACTTGCCACCAGGATAACGGCCAGGTTAGTGGCCAGGAACAACAGTATGCGCATAGCTTTTTCCTGTGTTGAAGTACGCAGAACTTTGTCGGCTTTCTGACCGTTATATGTGGCCCGGGTTCACGGCTTCAAGATCCTTACAGCGATTTAATGCAGTTCCCGGGCACTGAAATCCGTAAAGAAAGCGGCCTGAACGGCCAGGCTGATCCGGGTGGAACTGCCGTTCTTCAGTGCGGCCCGGAGCAGGTGGATATAGGTAGACAGGTCTTGCTGGACCGAGGCCGGAAGGCTGGCTTCCCCGGGGGGCAGGGCATTCAGCTTGCGGGCGAGTGCTTGCGGTGCCGGGGCGCTGAGGCGAACGAAGGCTTCCCGGGTCAGCACCGCCTGGTCCAGAGCTTCCTGGCGGATGGTGTCGACGTACCGCAGTAAACCTTCTTCCTGAAGCCACAGCAGGGCGCCAAAGCAAGCCATGTGGCGTTTACTGTGAAGCCCGAATTCGTCCGGTTCGTCCGGGCCGGCAATGTCTTCCACAAACAGGTTGGTGCGCCTGGGGAAGGCAGCGTATAGCTGCGCCAGGGCGATGGCGACGTCCTTGTAAAATTCCTCGACATGAATGTCGGCCATGATAAATCCTGATTATTGGCGGTAGTGTTCCAGGAAGTTGGCCAGCCGCCCCATGGCATCAGCCATGGTGTCCTGGCGGGGCAGGAACACCACCCGGAGGTGTTGCTTGTCGTCGATGTTGAAGGCGGAACCCTGTACCAGCAGGATTTTTTCCTGCAGCAGCAAGTCCAGCACCAGTTTTTCATCGTTGGCGATGGGGAAGTGCTTCGGGTCCAGCTTCGGGAACATGTACAGGGCGCCCTGAGGTTTCACACAGCTGACGCCCGGAATGTCGTTGAGCATGCGCCAGGTGGTTTCGCGCTGTTCATAGAGCCGGCCGCCGGGTGCCACCAGGTCGTTGATGGACTGGTAGCCGCCCAGGGCGGTCTGGATGGCCAGCTGGGCCGGCACGTTGGCGCACAAGCGCATGTTCGACAGCATCTCGATGCCTTCGATCAGGTCCCGTGCCCGGTGCTTGGCGCCGCTGATGATCATCCAGCCGGAACGGTAGCCGGCAGCCCGGTAGTTTTTCGACAGGCCGTTGTAGGTAAAGAACAGCACGTCTTCGGCCAGGGAGGCGATGGACGTGTGCACGGTGCCGTCGTACAGAATCTTGTCGTAGATTTCGTCAGCCAGGATGATCAGGTTGTGCTTGCGGGCCAGTTCGATCACCTGGTGCAGCAGCTCATCCGAATACACCGCGCCTGTGGGGTTGTTCGGGTTGATCAGAACAATGGCCTTGGTGCGACGGGTGATCTTCTTCTTGATGTCGTCGATATCCGGGAACCAGTTCTGCTGCTCGTCGCAACGGTAGTGCACCGGCTTGCCGCTGGACAGGGTGACGGCTGCGGTCCACAGCGGGTAATCCGGGGCCGGTATCAGCACTTCGTCGCCGGTATTGAGCATGGCCTGCATGGACATCACGATCAGTTCACTGACGCCGTTACCCAGGTAGATGTCATCGATGTCTACCCGGGGAATGCCGCGCTGCTGGCTGTAATGCATGACCGCCTTGCGGGCAGAGAACAGGCCCTTGGACTCCACATAGCCCTGGGCCTGGTGCATGTTGTAGATCACATCTTGCTGGATCTCTTCGGGCACATCCAGTTCGAAGGCGGCCGGGTTGCCGATATTGAGCTTGAGTACCCGGTGGCCTTCTTCCTCGAGCCGACGCGCCTCACGCAGAACCACGCCACGAATTTCATAACATACGTTGTCGAGTTTGGCGGATTTGAAATAGTTCTGCATGGCGTGATGCGTCCTTAACGAAAAACGGGAAAAGTTTCCGGATAACGGAAGCTTACTATTCTAGCGGAGGGATGTACCGGGGTAACAGGGGCAATTGTGACCAATTGTGGCGAATTACGGATTGATCACATAGCAGCTCTGGTTTTAAGCAATTAAATTGTGCACAATTGATATTCATTCGGCTCACAACAGGACAGGTGATTTATGTCGGAAGCAACCGTTTACGATTTCAGTGCCACGGACATCAAGGGCAACGAAACGTCCCTGGCGGATTATCGGGGCAAAGTTTTGCTGATCGTGAATACCGCATCCAAGTGCGGCTTCACGCCCCAGTTCGAGGGGCTGCAAGCCTTGCACAAGGACCTGGGAGAAAAGGGCTTTGAGGTGCTGGGATTTCCCTGCAACCAGTTTTTGAGCCAGGACCCGGGTGACGATAACGCTATCAGCCAGTTCTGCTCGCTAAACTACGGCGTGAGCTTCCCGATGTTTGCCAAGATTGAGGTGAACGGCGAGGGCACCCATCCGCTGTTCCGGTTCCTGAAAAAAGAAGCCCGGGGTGTGATGGGGTCGGAGAAGGTCAAATGGAACTTTACCAAGTTTCTGGTAAACCGTGATGGTGCTGTAGTCCGGCGCTATGCACCCACCGCCAAGCCGGAGGATATCCGCGCTGACATTGAGAAGCTGCTCTGAATCCATGACGGACCACAGCCCGATGCTGGCACTCGATAACCAGATTTGTTTTGCGCTCTATGCGGCCAACCGGGCTGTGACGGCCCGGTACCGTCCTTTATTGGCCGGGCTCGGGCTCACCTATCCGCAGTACCTGGCGATGCTGGTGCTGTGGGAGCTGGATGACGGTGGAGCCGGGCCAAGGGTGTCTGACCTGGGGCAGCGGTTGCGGCTGGATTCCGGAACCCTGACACCCTTGCTCAAGCGGCTCGAAGAACGCAAATTGCTGTTGCGTACCCGCCGGGGGGATGACGAGCGGGTGGTGCGCATAGCCCTGACCGATGCTGGCCGCGAACTGAAGGCCCGGGCCGCGGGCATACCGGAACAGTTGTTGTGCGGGCTTGACGTGGAGCCCGCTCAGTTGGTGGCGCTGCGCCAGCAACTCAGGGGGCTGCTGGCGGTTCTTGAGCAGGCGGAGCCCAGCGCTCAATAACCGCCCTGAGCTCGTCCCGTTTATAGGGTTTGGTGATGTAATCGTTCATGCCGCAGGCCAGGCAATGTTCCCGGTCGCCCTGTAACACGTTGGCGGTAACGGCAATAACCGGAAGTTCGGCCCACTCGGGGTTCTGGCGAATGGTCCGGGTTGCCTCGAAGCCGTCCATGACGGGCATCTGGCAATCCATCAGGATGATGTCATATTGCTGGCGCTGCAGTGCAGCCAGCGCCCGCTCGCCGTTCTCGGCCATGTCAACCCGGTGCCCGAGTTTTCTCAGCAGCCCGCTGGCAACCAGTTGGTTTACCCGGTTATCTTCCACCAGCAGAATCTTCAGGGGTGACACCTTTGAAGATTCGTCTGCTGGTTCGGAGGCTGGCATCCGGGGTTCGGTCTTCGCCACTGCCAGGGGCAGGATGACGGTGAAATGGGTGCCAGCGTCTATGCGCGAATCGACCAGGATCCGGCCCTTCATGTGTTCCACGAGCTGCCTGCACAGGGCCAGGCCCAGACCGGTTCCGCCATAGAGCCGGGTTGTGCCGGTATCCGCCTGAGAAAATGGCGAGAAAATTCGGTCAAGGCCTTCGTCAGACATGCCGATGCCGGTGTCTATCACTTCGATACGCAGGCTGCCCCCGGTCCAGCTGGTGCGCACTTTCACGCTACCGTTGTCGGTGAATTTGATGGCATTGCTCAGAAGGTTATTGATGACCTGTCGGGTGCGGGTCGGATCACCAAGAAAGCAGTCGGGTAAGTCCGGATCGGTTTCGCTGATCAGCTGGATCTGTTTGCCTACGGCCTGCTGGCGATGCAACGTGGTGCATTCGTCGATCAGCTCGCGCATGCTGAACGGTATGGTCTCCAGGCTTAGCTTTCCGGCCTCCACCTTGGAAATGTCCAGGATATCGTTGAGCAAACCAAGCAGGTTTTCCCCGGCATTCAGGGCAATTTCCAGGCGATTGCGCTGGCCCTGGTCTTTCTCGCTATCCAGCGCCAGCCCCAGCATCCCAAGCACGCCGTTCAGGGGGGTGCGGATTTCATGGCTCATGCTGGCCAGGAAGTTGGCCCTGGTGCGGGCACGCCGTACCGCATCTTCCTTCGCCTTGACCAGGGCCCGGTTACCCCGCTGAAGGGCGTCGTTTTTCTCGGAAATTTCCCGGGTCCGGTCCGCAACTTCCTGTTCCAGCTGGCTGGAATAGTTCTTCATGGTAGCTTCAGCCGTTCGCAGTTGCGAAACGCTGTTGTCCATGTTTTCCAGGTGTTCATTGATAATGCCCACCATGGTGCCGATCTCGTCTTCCCGGTGGTTTTCCGGAACCGGCAGGCGAACTTTTTCCGGGGAGCTGGCGTTTACCTGGCTCAGGGCGTTGATTACGTTGAGCATGGGGCGGGTGAGCACAAAGTAGAAAATGGCCAGCAACACCCCGGATAACGCCAGGCTTTTCAGTAGCCCGATAACCAGGGTGTAGGTGGCACGCTCAAGGAACCGTATGCCGTAGTGGTAGGTATCGATGGTCACCACCAGCCGGCCCAGGGGCAGGTCTGCCAGCTGGGGTACCCGAAGGTTTTCCCGGAACACCCGGTCTGCGCCGAACAACAGGTCGCTGGCCCAGCGGTAGCGGGATTCCGGGCTGCTTTCGCTGGAGGCCGACATGGTCTGGCCTTCGTTATCGATCAGCCGGGCATCGATGGCCGCCGGGTGCTGCAGCAGGCCGTCGAGGAGTTCATCGGCCAGCCGCATGTCTATGTTGTAGGCAATCTGCGACGCGGGGCTGTGGCTGGTTTCAATCAGGGCTTTGACTTCCCGCTCCATGGAATCGCGGGCGTCAAAATAATCCAGGGTAATCTGGATCAGGTTCAGCACCAGGCCTACGGCCATGGCAACCAGAACGGTGTCCCGGGTAAGGCGGTAGGAGAGCCGTTGCCTGAAACTTTTGAACACGGTGGTGGTTGATCCCTGGATAAGCGCGGTGTTTTGCGCCAGAGCGTAGCAGAATTCTCCGGATCAGTCCGTTAACCTGCGTAACCGCATCATCCCATTCATTTAATGAATCATGTGATTCCTGTATATTGAAGCGGTGAATAGTCGTCCGGTTGTCAAGCCGTGAACCCCTGATGGAGTCGCCCATGGATATTTCCCGCGTAGACCTCAACCTGCTCGTATACCTGGATGTGTTGCTGCGGGAGCGCAATGTAACCAAGGCCGCCAACCATCTGGGCATTACCCAGCCGGCCATGAGTAACGGCCTGCGCCGCTTGCGGGACTTGTTCGGTGATCCCTTGCTGGTTCGTACCAGCGAAGGCATGACCGCGACTGAACGGGCCCGGGAGCTGCAGCCCCTGGTGCGGGGGATCTTGTCGAACATCGAACAGGCGGTGCAGGAAAAGACGCCGTTTGCGGCCCACGACAGCCAGCGCGTGTTCCGGATCATGGCCAGTGACTACGCAGAATCCTGCCTGATGCCGAGGGTATTGCGGCGGATTCGCCAGGAAGCGCCCCATGTGACCCTGGATGTCCTGACCCCCAGTGATGTCAGCTTCCTGGACGTGGAGCAGGGCCGGCTCGACATGGCTATCAACCGCTTCGACAAGATTCCCCAGTCGTTTCACCAGAAAACCCTCTGGACCGAATACTTTGCCTGCCTGATGAATTCCCACAATCCGATCCTCAGGCAGCCGTTCACCCTGGACACCTACCTGGAAGCCAGCCATATCTGGGTCAGCAAAACCGGTTTTGGTGTGGGTGTCGGGGTAAACCCGAAAGATGTCCAGCGTTTGGGGTGGGTAGACGAAGCTCTGGGGCGGATGGGGCGTAAACGCCAGATTTCCGTGTTTACCCGCCATTACCAGGTGGCCATGTTGCTGGCCGAGCAGCACGACCTGATTGCAACGCTGCCGTCACGGGCGGCCTGGTTGCAGAAAGATAATCCGAACCTGGTGGTGAAGGTGCCGCCGTTCGAAATCCCGCCGTTCGAACTGAAAATGGCCTGGAGTCCCTTGCTGCAGCACAACAGTGACCATCAGTGGTTGCGCCGGCTGATTATTGAAGTGGCCGAGGAGGTGGATGAGGAGTTTGCGCCGTTCGGTGCCCGTTTCGAATCGCCCCAGGCAATCTACGGGCAACACTCAGAGCGGTAGTTCCCGCAGTTCCATGGAGGGACGGGCGGCGTCCCACATGCGCTGGAAGGATTCTTCCATCAGCTTTACCCGGCCTGATGCGGCGAAGCCGGCAAAGCCGTCGGGTTTGTTGAAGTGGTGGCGGTAAAGAACCCCTTCACGGTCAACCAGCATGAACGGCTGGTCTTCCATCGGGTAGTCGGCGTTTACCAGCCTTAGCTCCATGCGGCTGCTCAGGCGACGCATCAGCTCAACCAGCTGGTGCCGGCGTTTCACCAGGGGTTTGTCGTCGTGGATCAGCAGGCGGACTTCGCTCAGGCGGTGTCGGCGGGCTACCGCAGAAATCAGTTCCCGCAGCCGGTAACGGTCATACAGGTCGTGGTCCAGCAGGTTGTCATACAGCCACAGGCGCTGGCCGGCCTGGCCCACCAGCGAATCCATCAGGCCGAGCATGGTGGCTTCGTCGTGGAACAGCCAGCTCTCGGTGTCGGCCCCGAGAATCAGCGGTTGGGTGCGGTCAGCGAGTGCCTGGTGGGCCAGCGAGGGCGCAAGGCAACGCATATCCAGGTGGGGGATGCCGGCGTCATCGTAGGGCTCGGAGCAAATATGGAAGCCGAAGCGCCCGTAGAAGCCGGTGGCGTGGTTCTGGGCTGATAGCCGAAGTTCCTGGAAGCGCCCGGCTGATTCCGCAACCAGGTGCCGCAGCAGCGCCTCGCCCACACCTTGGCCACGGTATTCCGGAAGCACAGCCATTCGCCCGATAAAACCGGTTTCTTCCATGGTGGAAAACAGCCGGGCGGTGGCCATGGGGGTATTGCCATGATCGACTGCCAGGTAATGATCGGCAATCTCGTCAGTGTCGTCCCACTCAAGCTCCGGCGGCACCTTCTGCTCATCGATAAACACCCGCTGACGGATGTCGCGGATGGAGGCAGGGGCCAGTTGCCAGCTGTATTTGCGAAATCTCGGAGTCATAGCTTACTCGAAGTACAACGAACCCTGGTTATACAGGTTGGTCAACAGGCCCAGCAGGGCCTCGTCACCGGCAAATTCGGCCAGGGCCGACATATCAATGCGGGCTCCGGCACACAGCAAGGGTGCCAGTAGCTGGGCATCGCCTTTCAGCAGGTATTGCTCACCATCCACAAACAGGGCGGTTTCACCGGCCAGTTCATGGTAGGCAAAGCGGGAGCCTTCGTTCCAGCGCAGCTGCTCGCCGGCGCGGATGGCTTCCGCCAGGTCTTCTGCTTCAGCGGGTTCCTCTGCCGGCACCACGATGTCCATGCTCTTGGGAGCGGTGGTGAACTGGCCGAACCACAGGGCCAGGTTGCGGCGGTCGCCCAGCTGTTCGCGGATTACCGTATCCAGCCGGTCGATAACCTCCGCACCGATGGTGCCCGGGTTGTCCTGAACCTGTAGGTCCGGGTCGTCCAGGTGTTCGGCGGCCTTTTCTTTCTGACTCAGGAAATCGGTAAAGCTGGTCAGGATGTCGTCGATGGTGGGCGCACGAAAGCCGACAGACAGGGTGATGCAGTCGTCTTCCGCCACACCGTGGTGGCCGATACCCGGGGGCAGGTACAGCATATCGCCCGGTGCCAGGGTGACGGTTTCTTCGCCGCCCCAGCTGCTCAGGATGCGCAGGGGCGTGCCTTCCACCCTTGGCGATGTGTGGTCGCAGTGGCCGCCAAAGGTCCAGCGGCGATGGCCCTGGGCCTGCAGCAGGAAGACGTCGTACATGTCGTAGTGAGGGCCAACGCTGCCACCTTTCGGGGCATAGCTGGCCATGATGTCATCCAGGCGCCAGTTGGGGACGAAACGGAAGTTGTCGAGCAGGTCGGCAATTTCCGGTACCCAGTGGTCCAAGCCCTGAACCAGCAGGGTCCAGTCCTGTTCCGGCAGGTCGCTGAAGCGATCCGGGTTGAACGGGCCGTTGTGCAGTTGCCAGGGTTTGCCGGCATCGTTCTCGATGACGATGCGGGATTCCACCGCTTCTTCACAAGCCAGGCCGGCCAGTTCGTCCGGGCTGACCGGGCACTGGAAACCGGGAAATGCCTGACGGATCACCAGGGGCTTTTTCTGCCAGTAATCCCGCAGAAATTCAGAAGCTGTCAATCCGCCAAGCATGTCCATGGTGTTGCTCCCGTTTAAATGTTGCCGGCCTGTTCGACGGCATTACCGATGTAGGTGTCCGGAGTCAGGTTGCGCAGTTCGGCCTTGGCTTCTTCCGGAATTTCCAGGGTCTCCACGAAATTCTTGATGACTTCCGCGCTCATGGTTTTGCCGCGGGTCAAGTCCTTGAGTTTTTCGTAGGGCTTTTCGATGTTGTAGCGGCGCATCACGGTCTGGATCGGCTCGGCCAGTACTTCCCAGGCGTTGTTCAGGTCTTCGTTCAGGCGGGCCGGGTTGATTTCCAGCTTGCCCAGGCCTTTCAGGGAGGCTTCGTAGGCAATCAGGCTGTGGGCGAAGCCAACGCCCAGGTTGCGCAGTACGGTAGAGTCGGTCAGGTCACGCTGCCAGCGGGAAATCGGCAGCTTGGCAGACAGGTGGCCGAAGATGGCGTTGGCGATGCCCAGGTTGCCTTCGGAGTTTTCGAAGTCGATGGGGTTCACCTTGTGGGGCATGGTAGAGGAGCCAATTTCGCCGGCCACCGTCTTCTGCTTGAAGTAACCCAGTGAGATGTAGCCCCAGATGTCCCGGTCGAGGTCGATCAGGATGGTGTTGAAGCGGGCAATGGCATCATACAGCTCGGCAATGTAGTCGTGGGGCTCGATCTGGGTGGTGTACGGGTTCCAGTCCAGGCCCAGGCTCTCGACGAACTCTTCGGCGTTGGCGGCCCAGTCTACATCCGGATAGGCAGACAGGTGGGCGTTGTAGTTGCCCACGGCGCCGTTGATCTTGCCCATGATTTCCACTTCACGAATCTGCAGCAACTGGCGGCGCAGGCGGTAAACCACGTTGGCCAGTTCCTTGCCCACGGTCGTGGGAGAGGCGGTCTGGCCATGGGTGCGGGACAGCATCGGCTGTTCGGCGTGTTCCTTGGCCAGCTCGGCCAGCTTGTCGACCACCTTTTCCATGCCTGGCAGCAGTCCATGGTCCAGTCCTTCGCGCAGCATCAGGGCGTGGGACAGGTTGTTGATGTCTTCGGAGGTGCAGGCGAAGTGCACGAATTCGGTCACTGCGTGCAGCTCGGGCACCTCGGCGATCTTTTCTTTGATCAGGTATTCGACCGCTTTCACATCGTGGTTGGTGGTGCGTTCGATTTCCTTGATGCGCTCGGCATCGGCCAGGCTGAATTCGCTGACCAGCTTGTCCAGGAAGGCGTTGGCTTCGGCAGAGAACGCCGGCACTTCGGTAATGGCCGGGTGTGCGGCCAACTGTTGCAGCCAGCGGATTTCGACGGTTACCCGGTTACGGATCAGGCCGTATTCACTGAAGATGCTGCGAAATACGCTGACTTTACTGCCGTAGCGGCCATCGACCGGGGAAATAGCGGTCAGGGCGGTGAGTTCCATCGAAAACCTCTCAGTTCATCAAAGAAAAATCGGATCGGGAAAATATGAAGGCGTTAATGATACACCAGAGGGCGCTGCGAATCAGCGCAGCAGCTCCCTGGCGTGCAGGATCACTTTCTTGCGCTTGAAGATCAGTTGCCAGCGGTGGCCGCCACTCTGGCGCCAGAGTACAGCCGAACGGATGCCGGCCAGCAGCAGGGCACGGACTTTGTGCTGGTTGTCTTCCCGCTGCAGCATGTTGGGGTTACCGCTGACCTGGATGCGCGGGCCCAGGGTACTGATGGTGTCGCTGTATACGGATGCCAGGTTGCTCAGCAGGTTGCTGTGGGTGTATCCGAAATGGCTGGCGGTGTGGCGGGCCTGCTCAATGCGGTTGCCGAGCACATCCATTACATCGCCCTTGCGCTTGAGCTTGGATTCCAGGTGGATCAGGTTCAGCACATAGCGCAGGACCTCTGCGTCCTGCGGGCGGGCTTGCTGGGCGAATACGGTCGACAGCACCTGCAGGCCATCGCGGATGTCGGACAACTCACCACCGTAAACATCCAGCGTGGTCTCGGGATCTGTGGCAAACAGCGAGCGGATGCAGGTTTCCATGGCCGCTTCGTTGCAGTAACCGGTGTGTGCAATTTCCCGCACCAGCGCGGCTGCCTGGAAGATACCCGCCAGGGCCAGGGTCTGGTCGTGCAGGGAACGGC
>NZ_JAJSPB010000020.1:0-72956 GCF_021282325.1 Marinobacter sp. G11 | reverse complement strand
TTTTAAAGATTCTCCTTGTTGGTTGATGATTCGATTTAACCACCCGTTCCTGAACTGATCCTGAAATAAACGATAAATTTTCAGTAATGTTTGAATATTTTTATTCGATATAAAAAATATTGATTCAGGTCAAAAATGAATAATCGGTTTCTGAAATTCAGTCTGAGTTCAGATAACGCTTCTATGATTCTTCTCTGCATGCTAATTCAGTGGAGAATGCAACTTGAATGATCTGCTTCGTGTATATAAAACAGCTATGATAGGTGCCTTTTTTTTAACGAGTTTTGGGCTTTCTGCGGAGCCGGTGTTTTTCAAGATAGATGGCACTGTTTCTGTGCTCAAGCGGCGTCTTTTTCTACCGCACACTTTTCCGGATTCAATGTCGTTGGCTCAACGGGCTCGCAATTTCTGACCTGGCGACTTCCCCAGCAGCTCGGTGTCCGCTGTTTGGCTTGCTCCAGCACACGCTGACGCTGAGCCAGAATGGCAACATCCTCGCCAGTATGCCGCTCTTGCGGTGTGACGAAGCGCAGTTTGCTGTGCTTGTGCTCGGTGTTGTACCAGGTCACGAAGCGACCTACCCAGCGCCCCGTGCATCACTGAGGCTTTTAAAACCAGATGAAGGCCACTCTGGACGATATTTCAGCGTCTTGAACAGCGATTCCGAGAAGGCGTTGTCATTGCTAACCCTTGGCCGACTATACGAGGGTATTACGCCGAGCTCTTCCATTTTCGCTTTCATGGTCTGGGCCTTCATCGGTGCGCCGTTATCAGAATGCAGCACCAGAGGTTGATGGAGGCATTGCTCGCGGAGCAGGCAGCGCTGCAATAAACCAGCCGCATAATCACCGCTCTCAACCTCGTAGACTTCATAACCCACGATTTTCCGGCTGTACACATCTTCAAACATGTACAGATAATAAAACTGCCCACGCACCGTTGAAGCCAAGTACGTAAGATCCCAACTCCAGAGCTCACAAGGCCCAGCGGCATGATGTGTGGTCGCCTCTCGGGAGCGTTGGGGCGCCAGGCTTTGGCCTCGATGATTCAATTGGTTGTGCGCTCTCAGTATCCGGTAAAATGACGATTCAGAAGCCAGATACACACCGTCATCCAGCATCGAGGGTACGATTTGAGATGGCGGCAGGCTATCGTAACGGGCTGAGTTGCAGGTCGACAAGATCCTCGCCTGTTCCTCTTCAGTGAGTTTGTTCGCAGGTTTGGGGCGTACCGCCTGCGGGCGCTTATCGGGCTGTACCTGGCCTTCACGGAACCAACGACGATAGGTGCGCAGGCCAATACCGGCTTCACCGCAAGCTTTGAATAATCGGGCTCCAGCGTTGTTCGCTTCCTGGATCAGGTCAATGGTTACCCTGCGCTCAGAGACCGGGGTCAGTCGTCCCCGTTGTCGTCCTCCCAGAGCGCATCTGGAGGCAATGCCCTGTTGCGGCGAGGGGAACCCCTGACCGCCGCGGCGCAGCGGGCCAACGTGAAGATTGCAGCCCAATCTCTGGCCGACATCGTCCGCGCAGGCCACCAGCTGGTGGTCACTCACGGTAATGGTCCGCAGGTAGGCCTGCTGGCGCTTCAGGGCGCCGCCTATAAGCCGGACGAAGCCTACCCCCTGGATGTATTGGGCGCGGAAACCGAAGGCATGATCGGCTACATCATCGAGCAGGAACTGGAAAATGCCCTGGATCATGACCGGCCAGTAGCAACCCTGCTGACCCAGGTTCTGGTGGACAAGGACGACCCCGCCTTTAAAAAGCCGACAAAATTTGTCGGGCCGGTGTATGACAAGGAAGAAGCGGAGACCAAAGCCGAAGCCGCTGGCTGGCACATTGCCCAGGATGGCGACAGGTGGCGGCGGGTAGTGCCCTCGCCCAAACCCCTGGAAATTCCCGATATGCGGGTGCTCCAACTGCTGCTGGAACAGGGTGTTGTGGTGATCTGTGCCGGAGGCGGCGGTATCCCCATTCTTCGCCGGGACGATGGCAGCATGATCGGGATCGAAGCCGTCATCGACAAGGATGCCGCCAGCGCACTACTGGCCAGCCAATTGGGTGCAGACGCTTTGCTGCTCCTTACCGATGTGGATGCCATATGCCGTAACTTCGGCAAAGACACCGCCGCCCCCATCCATGAGCTGACGCTCGATGAGGCCCGCAAGCTGGACCTTCCCGCAGGCTCCATGGGCCCGAAAATAGCTGCTGCGGGAAATTTTGTCGAAAGTGGGGGTGTCAGTGGTATTGGTAAGCTGGAAGACGCGCTTGCCATTTTGACTCGTGATGCAGGCACGCGAATCCTTCCCGCTGTTTAGCCCTTAATTGCCAAAGTGGAAAGTTTGATGCGTATCAATTCCTCATTATAGAGAGGCTCTTTTTTCATCTTTTGTTGGATTTTTTCAGCATGAATTCAGGCTCATGAGTTTTAGTGGTAGGTAATGGCTGTCTGCTGGCGTAATTGGCAAAACGAAACAACATAAGGGAAAGGGAAGATGGATATTAAAACCTTCGGAGAACTTATTAACTGGACACGGGACCTGCATGCTCATCTTGCAAGATGCCTGTCCCACTGCGCCACTAAGAATGAAGAAGAGCGAGCACAAGCGTTGCTGGACTATTTGGCGACCCATGAATCGGAAATGGAACGTATTGTGAACGAGTTCAAGTCGCAGGGCGATTCCAAAGTGTTGGAGACAAGGGTCTACGACTACCTGTCTCACCATCCCATTAAGACCCACAGAACCTGCGATGAGCCATACGCACAGCTGGATTTTGAGGGCATATGCAGAGAAGTATTCGATTTCCATGATCAGATAGAGGACCTTTATCGCACCATGGCCGACAAAGCCGAAATTCCCGAGGCGAAAGAATTACTGCAGTCGTTGCTAACCATGGAAGAGAACGAAGCTATGCGATTGGCCAGGCAGATAGGGCGTATGAACGACCTCTGATCAGGACACTGAAAATCTTTCTCCGGTGCAGTAAAAGGGTGTTGATACATGGCGGGGTCTTCCGGTCAGTTGCGGGTTTTCAAGATGGGTATCAATACTCATCAGGAACCTGTTGTCTACATGCGTGATGATTGTGATGTCTGCCTTTCAGAAGGATTCTCCGCCAGTTCCAAGGTGGGAATTTCCTCACAGGGACGATCCATCATCGCAACTCTCAATATTTCTTCTGACGAAACGGTTCCCAAAGGGTATGCGGGGCTTTCAGATATCGCCATAGAGCGGCTCGGGGTGGCTCAGTCTGACCTGGTTTCAGTACATCATGCGCCCTATATCGAATCCTTGAGTCTGGTTCGTCGGAAAGTATTCGGACACAGCTTGCTTCCGGCTGAGATGGCCCGCATTGTCTCCGATATCTCCGCACACAAATACAGCGATGTCGAAATAGCCTGTTTCCTGAGCGCTTGTGCGGGTGGCAGATTAGGTTTCGATGAGATTGTTGCTTTGACCCAGGCGATGGTGAATTGCGGACAACAGCTCGATTGGCCAGGCGTGGATCGTGTGTTCGACAAACACTGTGTTGGAGGCCTGCCGGGCAACCGGACCACGCCGCTGGTTGTGTCGATCGTCAGCGCAGCAGGCTTAGTAATGCCTAAAACCTCCTCCCGTGCCATCACCTCACCGGCGGGAACAGCGGACACCATGGAAGCGCTGACCAATGTGAGGCTTGGGCTGAACGAGATTCGCCGTGTGGTCAGAGAAACCGGTGCCTGTCTCGCCTGGGGTGGGGCGATGAACCTCAGCCCGGCTGATGACCTGTTGATTCGCATCGAGAGAGCGCTGGACCTTGATGGTGAGGGCCAGCTCGTGGCCTCGGTGCTGTCCAAGAAGATTGCTGCCGGTTCCACCCATGCGGTGATTGACATTCCGGTGGGGGAGACGGCCAAGGTTCGAACGCCCGGCGATGCCGACCGGCTGGCCTCTCTTTTCACAAGCGTTGGGGCGGCCTGTGGGCTGAAGGTACGCTGCATCGCGACAGACGGCAGCAAGCCGGTTGGTGCAGGGATCGGGCCGACAGAGGAGGCCCGTGATGTTTTGGCCGTGCTGCAGGGAAAGCGGGGTGCGCCGGAGGATCTACGGAGCCGCGCCATCATGCTGGCTGGCCATTTGTTCGATCTGGCTGATGGTCGTGGCGTGAAAGAGGGGATGGTCAAAGCAGAACGACTACTTCAAAACGGCTCTGCCTGGGGGCAGTTCAAGCGTATAACAGAGGCTCAGGGAGGGCAGAGGAGCTTAGGTGAAGCCCGTTTTAGGCGCCCAGTTCTGTGCTCGGAATCCGGAACAATCGTGTCTATCGACAATCGTCGGCTTGCCCGTGTCGCCAAGCTGGCAGGCGCACCTGCCAGCTCTACCGCAGGGCTGCGGCTACTGGCGACCGTCGGTGATAGAGTCACTAAGGGAGAGCCTCTCTATGAATTGCTCAGTGACAGTCCGGGGCAGCAGGATTATGCGCTGGCGTTTAACGATATGGGGCCGGCAATCTTCACTGTAAAGCGAGAGGAATGATTGTGGACATTACTGAAGAAAGTGTGTTGTTCAGCCTTGCTCCCCATCCATTACGGGAAAAACTTTGTGATCGGCTCAATCTGGAGCCGGGAAGTTTGGAGGTGCGGAGGTTCCCTGATGGTGAGTCCTACTTACGTGTGCTCACATCAGTCAAAGGTGCGAACTGCGTAATATTGGCCGACCTAACGCATCCAGACACCAAATACCTTGCTCTCCTGTTTCTCTTTGAAACTCTCCGGGAACTCGGTGCCAGGTCGATTGGGTTGGTGGCGCCCTATCTTTGCTATATGCGCCAGGATCGACGCTTCGAAGAAGGGGAGGCGGTCACTTCCAGGGTGTTTGCCCAGTCTTTGTCTTTACATATCGACTGGCTGATCACCGTTGATCCACATTTGCACAGGTACCAGTCTCTTGACGAAATCTACAGCATACCCACGCAAGTTGTTCAGGGAGCACCGGCGCTGGCGGATTGGCTACGGGGGCAAAACGGTCTGTTGCTGGTAGGTCCGGACGCGGAAAGTGAGCAATGGGTATCAAGTATCGCGCAGGCCAGTAACCATCCTTATGTCATTGGCACCAAGCAGCGTCTGGGTGACCGGCGCGTTGAAGTCACCTTGCCGGATATCTCGGCGTATAACGGCCGGAAAGCCGTCATCATTGATGACGTTATTTCCAGCGGACGCACCATTGGCGAGTGTGTCAGGGCACTTAAGGCGCAAGGCACGGAGGCCATCCTGTGTGCGGCGGTGCATGGCATTTTTGCGGAGGCCTCGGACACCTACCTTCTGGGTACCGGCCTGCAGACGCTGGTGACCACCAACACGGTTCCACACAGCAGCAATGAGATCGATGTCAGCGAGTTGCTGGTGCCGCCGGTCAGGCATTTTCTCAATCAGGTGGAGGGTGAGCGCCGATGAACATTACATTTCTGGGTGGCACGGAAACCGTGACCGGCTCCAAGTTCCTGGTTGAAACCGGCCAGACACGTGTATTGGTCGATTGCGGCCTGTTTCAGGGGTACAAGTGGCTGAGAAAGCGCAACCGGCAACCGTTGCCGCTCGATATTGCCTCGCTGGATGCCGTGCTTCTGACCCATGCCCATCTGGATCATTCAGGCTACATCCCCGTGTTGTACAAGCAGGGCTTCCGGGGGGCGGTTTATACCCATCATGCCACCCGAGAGCTATGCAGCATATTGCTGGCCGATAGCGGCCATCTTCAGGAAGAGGAGGCACATTACCTCGGCCGCCATAAGCTGAGCAGGCATGAGAATCCGGAGCCCCTGTATGATCAGGAGGATGCAGAAGCCTGCATGGAGCTGTTTCAGTCGGTGGACTTTCACCAAGTGATCCAGCTCGGTGATATACGCTTTCATCTGCGACCGGTCGGGCACATTCTCGGGGCGGCCTGTGTCATCATCGAGGCGGAAGGTAAATGCGTCGGTTTTTCCGGCGATGTGGGCCGCCTCAATGATATTTTCATGAGGCCACCGGCACCCCTGCCAGCACTCGACATGCTGATGCTGGAATCAACATATGGCGAT
The DNA here is from genome assembly GCF_021282325.1 of Marinobacter sp. G11. Classification (NCBI taxonomy): domain Bacteria; kingdom Pseudomonadati; phylum Pseudomonadota; class Gammaproteobacteria; order Pseudomonadales; family Marinobacteraceae; genus Marinobacter; species Marinobacter sp. G11. The sequence goes on along the minus strand of NZ_JAJSPB010000020.1, from coordinate 66,894 downwards.
CGTCGCCACGAAGACGTGGATTTGCTGTCACAACTGGCGGACATCGTTAACGAAACGGTCGACAAAGGGGGCAATATACTGATTCCGGCCTTTGCCGTGGGCAGAGCGCAGGTCTTGCAGCATATGCTCACCGACCTGATGAAGGCGGGACGAATTCCAAGGTTGCCAGTTTATCTGGATAGCCCCATGGCGATTGATGTTTCTGAGATTTACTGCCGCTACGAAGATCAGCATCGGTTGAGCAGTTCAGAATGCCATGAAATGTGCAGCACCGTTCACTATAGCCGCAGCGTCCAAGACTCCAAGGCGCTGGCTGACCAGGCCTACCCGCACGTAATTATTGCAGGCAGCGGTATGGCAACGGGCGGTCGCATTCTTCATCACTTCAAACGTCTCCTCGGCCAGCACCGTACAACCGTTATCTTTGCCGGTTATCAGGCAGGGGGGACACGAGGCGCCAAAATGGTTGATGGAGCGGAAAGGATCAAGATCCACGGCGACTGGATTCCGGTCAAGGCCCGGCTGGAGGTGTTGAGTGGGCTTTCCGGGCACGGGGATTTCGCAGAGATTGAACAGTGGCTTGCTCAGAGTGACCTGGCCCCCGAAACGCCGATCAACCTGATCCACGGTGATCCGGAGGCGCTGGAGGCGCTGAGGGATCACTTGCGTCAGAACACCCGGTTTGAGGTGGATGTGGCAGGCTACCAATCCATTTTGCGTCTTTGATGTGAGACCGGGCAAATACCCGGGGTAATCCGGATATTTACGGCGAGGATTTCTAGTAGGCCACCATTAACGTCAGTAGAGTTATCAGGGAGAGATCATGAACGGCTATTCCATTGAGGATTCACATCGAGTCCAGCAGCGTGCTGCCCAATACCGGCAGCGTTACCCCCAGTTTGCCAACTGGGCAAAAGGGCGCGGGGTGATCGAACATACCGATTTGACCCAGGTGCGCGTGTTCGACCTGTGCCAGGAACTCGTTTGTGCCGGGCGTTATGACTCGCTCGACGATGCCCTGATTATTTTCGAGGCTGCAGACACCCTCACCAACGCGGCCATGTGGCTGGTAGCCCACATGACTTATGCCAGCAGAGTGGACCTGTCCGGACAGCCGCTGGCGGCGGATGACTTCAAGGAAAATCCTCAGGGGCATACCGGTGGTTCGCTGAACATGGTGCCTGCCTATCTTGGCTACACGGCCGCCAACGCGTTGGCGGGGCTGACCCGTAGCTGGCTGATGGGGCAGGGGCACTGTGTGGCGGCTATCGAAAGCGTCAACATACTGCTCGGCAATCTGCATCCAGAACAGCAGGCTCGGTACACGCTCGACGAGGTGGGGCTGTCCCGGCTGGTGAGTGACTTTTACAGCTACGCCGTCACTCCGGATGGCACACCGGGGGTTCCCCTGGGCAGTCACGTCAACCCCCACACTGCCGGCGGGCTGATCGAGGGCGGATATCTGGGCTTCGCTGAACTGCAATACACCCACATGCCGCTGCCGGGGGAGCGTCTGGTCGCGTTTCTCAGTGATGGGGCATTTGAGGAGCAGCGGGGCAGCGACTGGGCAAGCCGCTGGTGGCGAGCCGAGGACTGTGGCCTGGTGACCCCGGTGATGATTGCTAACGGGCGCCGCATTGATCAACGGTCAACCATTTTTCTGCAAGGGGGGGTGGACTGGTTCCGGCAGCACCTGGAGCTCAATGGCTTTTACCCCATACTCATTGATGGCCGCGATCCTGCGGCCTTTATCTGGGGCATCTTCGAGGCCGAATCGAGGCTTCAGGCGTGCAGCGAACAGGTCAGCGCCGGCCACATGAGGTACCCTGTAAAGCTCCCCTATCTGATTGCCGAGACGGTCAAAGGCTATGGTTTCTATGGTGCTGGTTCAAACGCGGCGCATGGTACCCCGCTTCCGGCAATACCGAGATTTGATGAGGTCTCGCGCAGGCACTTTAACGAATCCATTGCCCGTTTGTTTGTGCCCGAGATCGAGATTCACGGCGCCCGCGACGTGCTGGCAACTCACCGGGCAGACGATCGGCCTGCGGAAAAGGATCATCCGCTGAGTTGTCGTGACGTCAAGCTGCAAACTGTACCCGAACCGGTCTGGTTGCAAACGGCGGTATCAGAGTCGCCCATGGTGGCGATTGATCGGCAGTTTGTTGCCCTTGTAAAGGCCAACCCGGCGCTTCGTATTCGCCTGGGGAACCCGGATGAATTGCGTAGTAATCAGATGAACCAGTCGCTTGACCTTCTGAAGCATCGCACCCTGACGCCCGAGCCCGGCCTTGCGGAATCCCTTCACGGCTCGGTAATCACAGCCCTGAATGAGGAGGCCGTTGTCAGCGCCGCTCTGGGTAATAAGGGAGGTATGAATCTGGTGGTGTCCTACGAAGCGTTTGCCATGAAAATGATTGGCGCTCTTCGGCAGGAAATTATTTTTGCGCGACACCAGAAAAGTCTCGGTCGGCCCGCCCGATGGTTATCCGTGCCGGTCATTGCGACGTCGCACCTCTGGGAAAACGGCAAGAACGAGCAGTCTCATCAGGACCCGGCCTTCGGCGAAGTCCTGATGGGAGAAATGAGTGACACTGCCCGCGTTGTCTATCCTCCCGACTGCAATAGTGCTGTGGCGTGCCTTAACGAGTGTTTTCGAACCCAGGGGCAGTTCTGGGCCATGACGGTTCCCAAGGCAAAACTGCCTGCCGTTTTTGACGGCCGTCAGGCTGTGCAATTGGTTCGGGATGGTGCCATCGCTCTTGGTGAAGCCGGTGATGTGCAGTTGATCGCTGTCGGCGCTTATCAACTCCGTGTTTGCCAGGAGGTCGCTGAAGCGCTGGCTCAGCGGGGGCTTTCGTGCGGTGTGGTCTGCCTTCTCGAACCTGGTCGATTCCGGAGTCCCCGGGATCCAATGGAGTCAGGGCATCAGTGTGGTAGTTCTTACAGTTCCGAGCTGTTTCCCCACGATACAAAACTCAGGGTGTTCGTGTGCCATATGCGCCCAGAAGCCTTGCTGGGAATCTGCCGTCCTCTTGATCTCGGGCCTGATCGAACGCTGGCGTTTGGCTACGAAAACCATGGTGGCACCCTGGACACATCGGGGCTGCTGCAGGCCAATAAATGTGATTCACATTCAATAGTGCAGGTGATCCTGTCAAAAACTGGCTCCTCAGGCGCTGATAAGGCGACATTGTAGCGATGGAGCGCGAGGATCGATTTACAACAGTCTTTACGGGGAAAAGTAAAGCGTTGGTGATCACCGTGCTGATTCTCACACTAAAACAATCCGGGCGGCAACCGATTCAGCTAGCCGCCCGACATATAGGTAAATCATGCTATGAATGAATCGTTCAATCACGCTGGGGCCTGGGGCATCACACTGATCGTTATCGTTCTGGTGTCCTGATTCTTTTACCGTTACAGGCAGGGGGGACACGAGGCGCCAAAATGGTTGATGGAGCGGAAAGGATCAAGATCCACGGCGACTGGATTCCGGTCAAGGCCCGGCTGGAGGTGTTGAGTGGGCTTTCCGGGCACGGGGATTTCGCAGAGATTGAACAGTGGCTTGCTCAGAGTGACCTGGCCCCCGAAACGCCGATCAACCTGATCCACGGTGATCCGGAGGCGCTGGAGGCGCTGAGGGATCACTTGCGTCAGAACACCCGGTTTGAGGTGGATGTGGCAGGCTACCAATCCATTTTGCGTCTTTGACGATGCCCTGACGGCCATCTTCGAGGGCGACCTGAATGAGCCGCTTAAGATCCGGCAACGACCTTGGTCGCGGCGGCTGCCGAGTGCTAGAGTGGGCGATCTCATTGGCTGGAGTGAGAGGCAGTGGCCCTGATCCCGGCTCCAACCTGAACAGTAATGTCATAAGGAGTGTTTGGTGAAATCCCAATCCTGGCTCTGGTCTCTGATAGCGGTGTTGGTGCTCGCCGGCGGTTCTTATGGGGTTTTTGTTCTGTTTGGGGAAGAGCCCTTGCCGCAGGGAATCGTCTATGGCAATGGCCATATCGAGGGGCGGGAAGTGCGGATCGCGGCCGAAGTGGCCGGTCGGGTCATCGAGCACCATCTCGCGGAAGGCAGCAAGGTTTCGGCTGGCGACACGGTAGCCGTGATCGACCCCGCCGATGCCAGAGACCGCCTGCGCTCGGCACAGGCCGAGCTGGCCTCGGCGCGGGAAGTCCGTGACGGCTTCGACAGCCAAATCACCACCTGGCGTCATCATCTCAAGAATGCCGAGAAACAACGGCAGCGGATCCGGGACTTGCGGTCCCGCAATCTGGCCAGCTCGAGTGATCTGGATCAGGCGGAAAATGCCGTCAGTGAGGCCCGGGGCCGACTTGAGTCTCTCCAGCGGCAGAAGGATGCCGCCGAAGAACAGGTGGCTGCAAGGGCGGCGCAGGTGGCACTGGCTGAATCGCAACTGGACAAAGCGGAGGTTGCCGCGCCGCTCTCCGGAACCATCCTGATCCGGGCGGTGGAGACGGGAGAGGTTGTCGATACCGGCCAGCCGCTGGCCACGATGGTGAATCTGCAGCAGCTCGAACTCAAGGTCTATGTCCCCGGTGATATCCTCAACCGGATCAGCTTGGGGGATCCCGCCAGAATCCGCGTGGACGGTTTGCCCGGGGACTTTTCCGCCAAAGTCGGCAGGATTGACGATTTCGCCCAGTTCACCCCCCGCGATGTCCACATGCCCGACGAGAGAGTTCGGATGGTCTATGGCGTTACCCTGGTGCTGGATAATCCGGCCGATGCTCTGAAACCGGGTATGCCGGCAGATGCCTGGATTCGCTGGGATCCGGACGCCGAGTGGCCAGCGACCCTCTCGGTTCCGGCGCGCTGAGCCGTCATGTCTTCCCCGGAACCCATCGTCGCCAAAGGCCTTGGCCGCCAATTCGGAGACAATGTTGTCATCGAGCCACTGGATGTTTCCGTTGATCGCGGCCAACGAGTGGGCATTGTCGGTGCTGATGGCGCTGGCAAGACGACGCTGTTACAGATGTTGGCTGGCATCCTGGACCCCACTGTGGGGGAATGCCGGGTCCTGGGCTTCGATACCCGTCGTGAGGCCAAGCAGGTTGCTGCCCGGATTGGCTATATGTCCCAGGGATTTACGCTTTACGATCGACTCAGCGTCAAGGAAAACCTGAGCTTTGCCGCTCGCATCCGGGATGTGCCCGACGAACTCTATCGGGAGCGTTCAGAAAGGTTGCTATCCATGTCGGGGCTTGGCCGCTTTACTGACAGGCCCGCCGCCAAACTGTCCGGTGGCATGCGGAAAAAGTTGTCGCTATGTACCAATCTGGTCCATGAACCGGAGCTGCTGATCCTTGACGAACCGGGGCTCGGCGTCGACCCCCTGTCCCGGCGCCATCTCTGGACCATGCTCGACCGCTTCCGGTCGCAGGGCCTGACCATGGTTGTGGCTACCTCCTACATGGACGAGGCGGAGCGCTGCGACAGGATACTGCTGCTGGAACAGGGCCGCGTTCTTGCGGATGGGTCGCTGGAAGAGCTGCTGAGGCCCGCCGCCGGAAGGGTGTTCACTGTAAATGCTGGAGATACCGGACGAGGCTTGCGGGAGTTGTCCGGCATCCTGGCTCAAATTGACAGCGTCCATTCAGTGCAGTGGTTGCCGGATCACCTGCGACTGGTGATGAACGCGGACATCGCTGAAAACCAGCTCGCCGAGTTATTGCCCGAGGGAACCCACCTGGCGGCGGCCGAGCCCCGGCTCGAGGATCTGTTTGTGCTGCGGACGGACAGGAGGGCCGGCGAGCAGCAGTTTCCGGAATTGGCCCGGCAAGACAGGGGAAAAGAGGAAGGGCTGGTGGCCACCGGCCTGAGCGTCCGCTTCGGACATTTCAAGGCCGTTGACCGGGTGAGTTTCGAGGCGCCATCTGGCGAACTGCTTGCGTTGCTGGGGCCCAACGGGGCGGGCAAGACAACCCTGATCAGGGCCTTGTGCGGGCTGGTGGCCATCGATGAGGGCAACGCCCGGGTGGCCGGGGTGAGCTCCGGCGGGGGTAGCACCGCATTGCGCCGGCAAATTGGTTATATGTCACAACGGTTTTCACTCTATCTGGAACTGACCCCCTGGGAGAATCTCCGCTTCTTTGCCAATGCCTACGGCCTGGCCGGAGGCGCGGCGCGGGCTGCGATCGACTGGGCCAGGGAAGTAACGGGGCTGACAGATATTCCCGACAAGCTCACCGGTGATCTTTCAAGTGCCTTGCGCCAGCGTCTGGCGCTGGCCTGCAGCCTGCTTCACCGGCCCCGGGTTTTGTTCCTTGATGAGCCCACCTCGGGTGTCGATCCCGTCGCCCGGTACCGTTTCTGGCGGGTTATCCGTGAGCTGGCCGCCAGCGGTATGACCGTGCTGGTCACTACCCACTACCTGGAGGAAGCGGCCTATTGTGATCGTTTGGCGTTAATGCTGGACGGGCGGCTGCTTGCACACGGTAGCCGATCATCGCTGAATCATTCGCTCGGCCTCGAAGCCGACGCCACGGTGGAGATGCTCTTCACGGCGGCCATAGAACAGGCGGGAACGGCCAATTCCCGGGCGTTGGGACCATGAAGGCTCATCGGCTTGGAGCCCTCATCGTCAAGGAAAGTCGCGAGCTGATTCGCGACCCGGTTACCATTGCGTTGGCCGTGATCATGCCGCTGATCATGCTTTTTCTGTTCGGCTATGCGGTCAATCTGGATGTGGAACAGGTTGCCGTGGGCATTTACGATCTGGACAACACGCCGGCAAGCCGCGACCTGTCAGCCCGTTTCGACAGCTCGCGGTATTTTCAATTAGAGCAGAAAACGACCGATCTCCGCGATCTGGAGTCGGCACTGCAAAGCTCGACCATCAGCATGGGCGTGGTGATTCCAGCCGGCTTGGCCCGGCAACTGCTCAGAGGCGACGAGGCGCCTGTCCAGGTGATCGTGGACGGCGGCTATCCTGTTCTGGGTCGATTGGCATCGGCCTATGCCGAGGCGGTAATCGCAAATTTCCCCGCCCCGCGTCAGAGCGCCGTCCGGGTCCAGGCCAGGGTCTGGTTCAATCCCTCCCTGCGCAGCGTCAATTTCGTCATCCCCGGGTTATTTGCCGTGATCCTGATGGCGTTCCCACCCCTGCTGACCGCCCTAGCGATCGTGCGTGAGAAAGAGACCGGTACGATTGAGCAGATCTATGCATCGCCGGTCACCTCAACCGAGTTTGTTGTCGGCAAGCTGGTGCCCTACGGTCTGGTGGCTTTCCTGGAGATTCTTATGGTCATGGTGGTGGGGTTTGCCTGGTTTCAGGTCCCCATTGCCGGCAGCCCGATACTGCTGCTGACGTCCGCTTTCGTTTATGTGCTGACCACGGTGGGTATCGGCCTGTTGGTCTCATCCCTGGTCCGTACCCAGTTGGCGGCCATGTTGATAACGCTGATTGTCACCTTGATGCCGTCGTTTTTGTTTTCCGGTTTTCTGTTCCCTCTGTTCACCATGCCTCTTGCCCTGCAACTGTATAGCTGGCTTTTCCCTGCCGGTTATTTTATGGAAATCTCCCGGGGCATCGTACTGAAATCAGCCGGCCTTGAAGCCGTTCTGCCAAATCTGATGATGTTGATCGTCTATACGGTCCTGGTATTTGTCTTCGCGGCCTGGCGAATGAAGCAGAAGGTGGCCTGATGGGAATTGCCTTATTTGGTTTGTTGCGCAAGGAGCTCGTGCAGTTCTTTCGTGACCGGTTGATACTGACCCTGATACTTTGGCTTTACACCATTGAAGTCGTCATTTGTGCCGTTGCGCTCAGTTTTGATGTAAGCCACCTGCCCCTGGCGGTGGTGGACGAGGATCGCAGCGCCTTGAGTCGCTCGTTGATCCAGAAATTTGCGGTGAGCGAAACCTTCGACCTGAAATTTCAGGAAACCCGTGTGGCAACCGCCACTGACCTCCTGGAGAAAGGCGATGCCACCATGGTGTTGGTCGTTCCCGCCGGGTTCGAAGGTGCTCTTCTCGCTGGCAAGAGTGCTCAGCTCCAGTTGCTCCAGGACGGCACCAATTCCAACATTGCCGCCAATGCCGTCAATGATGCTCTGCAGATCGTCCAGCGCCAGGAGCGCGAAGCGCTCCCTGCTGCCGGGAAGAAGGGGGTCGCGGTACCCCTGATCCGTATCTGGTATAACCCCGATCTGACAACATCGGGTTTTATCGTGTTATCGATGATTGCTCTGGCCGGTATGATGGTGGGCGTTATTCACCCGGCCGCCTCTATTGTCCGGGAAAAGGAGCGAGGCACTATCGAGCAGCTGCTGGTGACGCCCATTTCCACCCTGGAACTGTTCCTGGCCAAGGTCACACCCACGCTGATCATGGGCGTACTGTCCATCTTTCCGAGTTTGGTGATTGTCAGAGTCTTTGATGTGCCCCTTCAGGGCAGTCTGCTTTTATTTCTGGTGCTGACCGCCATCTTTTTGCTCAGTGCGATTGCGCTGGGCGTACTGATTGCCGCCTACAGCCGGACCCTTCAGCAGGCGTTGCTGCTCTCCTTTTTCGGACTTTTCCCGCTGATGTTCCTGTCGGGCAGTTTGACGCCGGTAGAAGCCATGCCGCCTTTCCTGCAAAGCCTCTCCCTGCTGAGTCCACTGCGTTATTACATGGATATCATCGTCGGTATTTTCCTCAAAGGCGCCGGCCTGGCGGTTCTCTGGGATGAGGCTCTCGCCTTGCTGGTAATCGGTGTCACGCTGTTTATTTTCTCCCTTTGGGTCTTTCGACGCCGGGTACAATGAGATCGGTTGGGTGAGTGCCTGACGCTTGTCGCTACACGGCCAAGAGGATACGGCGCATAGGCATCAGGATTACCGTGATTATTCATTTTCATCAGTAACCTGAATCAATGGGATGGACTCCTCCTCACCTCACCGGCATCTACGTGCCAAAATGGTGAGTGATTTGGCGAGAGTCAGTGGGGCGATTTCATCCATGAACTCAACCATCATCCCTGTGTTGATTTTGCCGAGCGCAAACCGAACAACCAGCTGCATGTCGTCTACGATGGAACCCATTGGTCTCTTGACGAGTTAATGGAACTGATCAAAACCCACGGAGGCGGGTTGCAGGCCGGGTGGTGGACCCAGCGGAAACTGGCGTGGTGTCGGTTTACAGACGACAATGTTCGGGCCAACGCAAAAAAAGTAAAGCGTTGGTGATCACCGTGCTGATTCTCACACTAAAACAATCCGGGCGGCAACCGATTCAGCTAGTGTCCCGTCTGGGTAATCCGTTTATTTATTATCAATAACACTCAGCTTTGCTCGCGTCACTGAAGTCATAATCGATTCTGCACTCTTGTGCCAGCGGAACGGCTTTGCCAGTTTCTCATTATGAGTTTGGATAAAGCGACGAATCGCCTTCTTAAGTTCGCCGACACTGGTAAAAATGCCACGGTACAAAGCGCGGCGTTCCAGTTGACCAAACCAGCCCTCCACGGCATTCAGCCAAGAGGCGCTGGTTGGTGTGAAGTGAAGCTTGAACCGGGGATGTTTTTCCAGCCAGGCTTTCACCTCCGGTGTTTTGTGAGTGGAGCTGTTGTCCAGAATCAGATGAAGGTCCTGCTCTTTCGGTGTTTCTCGATCAATTTGTCGCAGAAAATCGAGAAACTCTTTGGCGCGGTGGCGTTGTGTAATGCGCCCAATCACTTCGCCGTTCAGGATATTCAGGGCCGCGTATAAGCTGGTCGTCCCGTGCCTCTTGTAATCGTGGGTACGGCGCTCGATCTGGCCGGGTTTCAGTTGCAGCTTTGGTTGAGTGCGATCCAGTGCCTGGATCTGCGTTTTTTCGTCAACCGACAGCACCAGCGCGTTATCTGGCGGGTTCAGGTACAGGCCAACGACATCGAAAACCTTCTCAGCAAAGTCTGCATCGCTCCAGGCACGCTGGTTCGGTCTGAACTATATCAATGTCGTCTGGCAGGAAAAAATGGTCAGCGGCATGGCCATGGCCCTGTTCGGCAGTTTCGTTGTTGTGCTCCTGTTGATGGCCCTATTGTTCCGCTCTCTGCTCTGGGGCCTGCTGTGCATGATCCCCCTGACCGTGACCATCGGGGCCATCTACGGTCTGATCGGCATTGTCGGCAAGAATTACGATATGCCGGTCGCCGTGCTGAGCGCCCTGAGTCTGGGGCTCGCCGTGGACTACGCCATCCACTTTCTGGCCCGTACCCGCGCCACTCAGGCCGAGACCGGCTCCTGGCGTCGCTCGGTGGCACCGATGTTCGGTGAGCCTGCACGAGCAATAACCCGCAACGCCATCGTGCTTGGCGTTGGTTTCCTGCCGCTGCTGGCGGCGCCGCTCGTGCCCTACCTGACGGTGGGGGTATTTATCGCGGCCATTCTGTTGACCGCCGGCCTGAGCACACTGCTGATCCTGCCGGCGCTGATAACCCTGCTGCAACGGTGGCTGTTTCCCGGTGCCCGCAGGGCCGTCCCGAATTCGCAAAAGCAAGAGGAAGGCGTGCAATGAGTAGATACTGGCTTGTTACCCTGTTCCAAAAGCTGGCCCTGATTGCAATGGCGTTGGGCATCACGCCCATTGCCCTGGCCCAGGATGCCGGCGCTGCGCCCGAGGTGGAGCGCATTGTCAACCGTGCCAATATGGTCTCCTACTTTCAGGGGCGTGATGGCCGCGCCAGGGTCGCTATGACCATCACGGATAGCCAGGGGCGTACCCGTAGTCGCGAACTCACCATTTTGCGGAGAGACGGTCCGGAGACAGATGCCGTTGAGGGGGCGCCTATCTCGGCGAGCAGAAGTACTATGTCTATTTCCGACGATCGGCGGATGTGAGCCAGATGACGTTGCTGGTTTGGAAACACCAGGACCGGGACGACGACCGCTGGCTGTACCTGCCGGCGCTGGATCTGGTTAAGCGAATTGCCGCTTCCGACAAACGCACCAGCTTCGTCGGCTCGGATTTCTTCTACGAGGACATCTCCGGGCGCAGTATTGATGCCGACAGCCATGAGCTGATTGAAACCACGGATAACTACTACGTAGTGCGCAACAAACCCAAGAGGCCCGGGGAGGTTGAGTTCGCCTACTACGATGTCTATATCCACAAGCAGTCGTTCCTGCCGGTTCGCACCGAGTATATCGACGACAGTGACAACCTCTACCGGCGTTACACCGCGCTGGCGGTGGAGAACATTCAGGGTTACCCCACGGTCGTCAAGGCGAGGATGGAGAATCTGCGTAACGGTGGCACTACGGAGCTGACCTACAGCGGCATTGACTATGACCTGAGCCTGCCGGAAGACGTGTTTTCGGAGCGGTATCTGCGCCGGGCACCGAGGGAGTACTTGCAGTGACCACCGGTGCACTGAGGGCAGGAGGGCGTGGATGAACACCAGAAGCCTGCTCTGGGGCATGTTGCTGGCGGGTATCGTTCTCGGTGCAGCGCCCGGGGCGCTATGGGCGGCCGCGCCCGAGCTGCCGGAGGGGCTGGGTGCGCCAGCCAGTGATACCGCAGAACCGGCCCTGCCAGCGGGCCTCGGGGGTGAGACCGGAGCAGAACAGACCACCGACCGACCGATCGGCTGCGGCGGCGCTGCCATTTCGTCTGCGCGGCTTCTGGGAGGCCCGCGGCGGAACCCGGCTGGGCGATGATCCTCACCAGCGCGATCTCTCCATCGCCGAAACCCGGTTGCAGCTCGAGGCGGAGAAGTATTTCAAGGGAGTAACGCTGCGCCTTACCGGCGATTTTCTCTATGACGACCTGGACGATGATCGGTCGGTGGACCTGGAATCGGGTGAGGGCGCGTTCGACCTGCGCGAGGCCAGCCTGGTGTTTTCGCCGAGCGCGGATACCGATGTCAAGCTGGGGCGCCAGATACTAACCTGGGGAACCGGCGACCTGGTGTTCATCAACGATCTGTTTCCCAAGGACTGGGTCTCGTTTTTTATCGGCCGCGATGTGGAGTACCTCAAGGCGCCCTCGGACGCGCTGAAGGTTTCGGCTTTTTCCAGCTGGGCCAATCTTGACCTTGTCTACACCCCCCGGTTTGACGCGGATCGCTTCATCGACGGTCGCCGTCTCTCTTTCTTCAACACAGGGCAAGGGCGGCTGACCGGGCGCAATGCGGTTGTACTGGCGGGCCGACCGGCGGACGCGTTCGAAGACGACGAGTGGGCCGCCCGGCTGTACCGTAACCTTGGCGCCTACGAGGTCGCGCTCTACGGCTACGACGGCTTCTGGAAGAGCCCGGCCGGGGCTGATCCGGCCAGCGGTCGGGCCAGGTTTCCTCCGCTGTCGGTGCTCGGGGCCAGCCTGCGCGGGCCGGCATCGGCAACGTCGAGCTGGGCTAATACGATTCCCGCGCAGACCGCGATGGCGACGATCCCACAGTACGCAACAGCGAGCTGCGCCTGCTGCTCGGCTATGAGCAGGAAATTGCCCGTAACCTGACCCTGGGCCTGCAATACTACCTTGAGCGCATGGGCGAGTTTGAGGCCTACCGGCGGGCCTTGCCCCCGGGTGCCCCGGTGCGGGACGAGAATCGCCACGTCCTCACCCAGCGGCTGACATGGCTGACACACAGCCAGAATCTGGAGTGGTCGTTGTTCCTGTTCTACTCGCCCTCGGACCGGGACGCGTACCTGCGCCCCCGGGTGGGCTATCAGGTTGATGACCATCTCTCTGTTGAAGCCGGCGGAAACCTGTTTTTCGGCGCCCAGGAGGAAACCTTCTTCGGTCAGTTTGAGGACAACAATAACCTGTATCTGGGGGTACGCTATGGGTTCTGAAAAGGTTAGGTGTTGATATTGAAGGGCTGGCTACTATAGGCCTCACTCGGTTTACCCAAAGAAAAGGAAATGTATATGTCTTACACAATGAATCGCGTAATTCAGAATGTGGATTTCGAGACAGTGGATGAGCGAACCCGCAAGGCCCTGGCCGATCAGGGTTTCGGGGTTCTGACAGAAATTGATGTTAAGGCCACCATGAAAAAGAAACTGGACAAGGACATGCTCGCCTACCGAATTCTCGGTGCCTGCAATCCAGCCATGGCTTGGGAAGCCATTGGCGTGGAACCCCGGGTAGGCGCTATGTTGCCGTGCAATGTCATATTGCGCGAGACCCCGGAGGGCGTTGAAGTCAGTGCGGTTGATCCCGTGTTATCCATGACAGCGATCGAAAATGAGCAACTCAAGCATATTGCGGGTGAGGTGAGAGATAGGCTGTCTGAGATTATCAAGGCGGTCTAACTCGACTCGCACCAAAGCACTCGCTGTGTCTTTAATCATTGCCGCACCGGGTGTCTGGGACCTTGGTTCGGCATACCAAGCAAGTTGAGCCCCGATCTAAGCCGGCCCACGTCAAAGCCACTTGCGTAGCAACAGGCCAAGCGTGTCATACACGCCTTTCATGAAGCCGCTGTGTTTCCAGGCGATGCCAGTGATTTCACTGGCATCCAGCAAATCAGTTACGAACTCGTTTCTTAACTGGCCATTCAAGGCTTCGTTTGTGGAAATCAGCGTCAGTTCATAGTTAATAAACAAACTTCTGTAGTCGAAGTTCGCTGTCCCTATGCTTCCCCAGACATCGTCAACGAGCAGCACTTTGGAATGCATTAGCCGGGGCGTGTACTCGAATATGCGAACGCCGTGTTCCAACAGTTCTCCGTAAATGGCGCGGGCCGCCCATTGTGCGGGGGTCGAGTCGGTCTTTTCGGTGGTCAGGATCCGCACATCGACTCCACGGCGGGCCGCGAGAGCAAGTTGTTTGCGTAATCCCCGGTCCGGTACGAAATAGGGCGTCGCCAGCCAGATTTTGTCGGATGCTCCAGCCAGTTGGTCTTTGATGGAGCACCGCAGCTGGATGCGGCAGGCGCGTGTGGTATTGGGAGTGATCCGGCTGTCACCGATGGTATGACTCTGTGGGCTCCAGTCAGGGTGACCGCACCAGAAGGCGTCAAACAGAGCGTCAGCCTCCGCCGCCAGAGGCCCCTCGAAGCACACATGCACGTCGCGCCAACGCTTTGGGCCGTAATAGCGCCTCGAGCCTTCGCGATGAATGTTGAAGCCGCCGAGGTACGCTGTTTTGCCGTCAATGACCAGCAGCTTGCGATGGTCGCGACGGTTGTAACGCATCGGTTGCCGCCAACTCCAGCGGTGAAAGCGCTGAAGACGGATGCCGGCGGCTCTGAGCTGGCGTCGGTGCTTTCGGGTAAGAACGCTGCTTGAGCCCAGCGCATCAACGTGAATGCGCACGTCGAGGCCGTGGCGGGACTGCTTCATCAGTTCATCAAGCAGTTCAGTCCCCACCTCGTCCGCCGCGAGGATATACGAAGCAAGAAAGATACGCTGGGTGGCAGCACGGACCGAGCGAATCATCTCCGCATAGAGTTCGTCTCCCTCACCGAACAGCCTGAACACACCCTTCACGGCCCCGCCCTCGGGTTCACAGGCGACGTCTCCGGGGTTGCCGTCCATATCTATAACCCCAAAGAGCCGATACCCAGGCTGTCGTTGGTGTCTCTGATCGACGTTTCCGCATCGGGTTCGGCCCCGGTCAGTGCGCGTATGGCATCGATGGTTTCCGGAACAACAATCGCCTGGTTGTCGACCATATAGGCATAAAACAGCTCATTGCCCTGCACTTTGAGCATGTCTTCCCAAAGCGCGACTTCATACAGGCTGTCGTGAGGTCGGCCAAGGTCGGCCATCAACTCCTTGACGCTGTTGATCGCGCTTAGCCCGTCGCTGTTCCGGAGGAAAACAATGCGGGAGGAGGTGCGGAACGCATCGAGCACTTCGTCCTTGCTCGCCTCACGTGTCAGTTGAACGGACCAGTAGTGCAGGTGGGCCAGTGTCTCCGGAACCTTGACCGCCATGGTTACCACATCCAGGTCCGGGTCGACACTTTGGGCATCCGGGCCCTGGTGACTGGGAATCTCCGGCTCTGGCACGAGGGTATTCATGATCCCGCCCTGATGGCTCTCCCAGGGATCGGTGGCCCGGCGCAGAAGGGTTCCCCGTGCCCGGTCCAGCAAGCCGTGGCGTTTGAGTGCTGACAGGGTACGAATGATCGACGTTGTGTTGCACGATACGACACGGCTGCAGTCACGGCCGACAGCGCTCGCGTAGTTGGCCTCGGCAACGAATGAATGGCCCGTGCTTTCATGTTTCTCGCCGCCATGAACGATGTACTTGATGCCAAACCGCCGGTAGGTTTCGATATTCTTGCTGGCCAGGTGTTTCGGTGTGCAGTCCACCACGATATCCGCGGCTCCAAGTAAGTCATCTAGAGAGCCGGAAACATCGAGCCCGGCTGCGCCCATAGCAACGGCGTGCTCTTCAGTCGCGCCGTACAGGGCATATCCTCTACTCAGCGCGGCCCTCACTCGCCAGTCCTGCGCGACATCAGCTACACCTGCTATGACCATGTCTTTTTGTACCGCAACGGCTTGTGCTACCCGCTTGCCGATAACGCCATAACCATTGACCGCGACACGAATAATTCTCTGACCGACCATCTTTTGTATCTCCCAGTTTCTGAAGAGGAGCGAACGAACCGTGATATTTTTTAGGTGAACAGAGTATAGGCAAAGACTGAATTTCAGCTGAAAGTCCGGTTTGACGTGTACCTCAGGGCAATGGCTTTACCGAAAAGTTGATGGTGATCAAAAAAATGCAAAGCGCAGAAGTGCTTTTCAGGTTCAGTTCAGCCGGGTGTAGTGGAATGGGGTGCAGTAGAGGGCAACTACATTGCTTATGATCAGGTCGAACCTTGAGAGGCTCGAATGGTATGAAACCATCGAAAGGATGATCGGAAGATGTCTGCCAAAGAAAATAGTTCTGCTATCAAAGATAGTGCTGGGAAGGAGTCGGAGGGCCAGTATACCTGCCCGATGCATCCGGAGGTCATATCTGATGAGCCTGGGAGTTGCCCGAAATGCGGGATGCACCTTGTGCCTCTGGAAAACAATAAAGTGAGTTCTCATTCAGATCACTCTCACCATTGTTCTGGAGATCATGAAAAACCGTCAGGCGACGATCGAACATATGACCGTGTACCACCCGGGTATTCGGGGGTGGTTTACACTTGTCCCATGCACCCTCAAGTCCGACAGACAAAGCCCGGGGCATGTCCTCTGTGCGGTATGGGACTGGAGCAGGAATCGGCCACCGCGGAAGATGAGGGGCCCAACCCGGAGTTGGTGGACTTTTCTCATCGGCTCTGGGTTGCCCTGGCATTTTCAGTGCCCTTGCTGATTTTGACCATGACTCCCTTTATCGGTGTCATGGCGGTTCGCGACTTCTTCGGTGAGCGTTTGTCACTCTGGATTGAACTGGTGCTTGCTACTCCTGTAATCCTATGGTCCGGCTGGCCCTTCTTTGCTCGCGGTTACATCTCGTTTCGGACAATGAACCTGAATATGTTCAGCCTGATCGGCATGGGAGTTGGGGCGGCCTATATCTTCAGCATCGTAGCGGTCCTTGTGCCAGGGATCTTCCCGGAAGGCTTCCGGGATTCTGGAGGAAACGTCGGCGTTTATTTTGAGGCGGCAGCCGTTATCGTCACGCTGGTCCTGCTGGGCCAGGTGATGGAACTGAGGGCCCGTGAGGGCACCGGTAAAGCCATACGTGCGTTGCTGGATATGGCCGCCAAAACGGCGCGCCTGATCCGGCCCGATGGAACCGAAACAGAGGTTGCTCTGGAGGATGTGAAGGTCGGTGATCACCTGCGGGTGCGGCCTGGTGACAAGGTGCCGGTGGATGGTGTTGTTGTTGAAGGCCGGTCTTCCGTTGATGAATCTATGATTTCGGGGGAGCCGGTTCCGGTAGAGAAAGTGGAGGGAGACAAAGTGACCGGGGCCACCATCAACGGTACCGGAAGCCTTGTTATGGAGGCGACCCGGGTTGGCGCGGATACTACGCTCAGTCAAATCGTCGAGATGGTTGCCAATGCCCAGCGCAGCCGCGCGCCTATCCAGAAGTTTGCCGATATGGTGGCCGGCAAGTTCGTACCAGCGGTTATTGCCGTGGCGGCCCTGTCCTTTGTGGCGTGGGCCATCTGGGGGCCGGTACCAGCTTTGTCGTATGCGCTCGTGTCTGCGGTTGCGGTGCTTATCATCGCTTGCCCTTGCGCATTGGGGTTGGCTACGCCTATGTCGATCATGACGGCTACGGGGCGCGGTGCCCAGTTAGGTGTGCTGATTAAGAACGCCGAAGCGCTGGAGCGTTTTGCCAAGGTGGATACCTTGATTGTGGATAAAACCGGTACCTTGACGGAAGGCAAGCCCAGACTAGTGGCGGTGCTGCCGGAATCGGGTCATGACGAGACCGAGGTCCTCAGGCTTGCGGCCACACTGGAGAAAGGGTCAGAGCATCCGCTCGCTGAAGCCATCGTTTCAGGCGCCGAGGCACGTAACGTGATGCTTGGAAAGGCCGATGACTTTGAAGCCGTTACAGGCAAGGGGGTCAAGGGTGTTGTGGATGGCAAGCCAGTGGCTTTGGGCAATGCCAAACTACTGGAAGAGCTGGGCTTGGACGGTGGCCATCTGATGGAGGTTGCCAATAGCAGACGCGATGAAGGCGAAACGGTCATGTTTGTGGTGCTTAACGGCGCCGTTGCAGGCCTTGTCAGCGTAGCCGACCCGGTCAAGGAAACGACACCCGCTGCGCTCAAGGCCCTCCACGCCGCTGGCTTCCGCATAATTATGGC
The DNA here is from genome assembly GCF_021282325.1 of Marinobacter sp. G11. Taxonomy (NCBI): domain Bacteria; kingdom Pseudomonadati; phylum Pseudomonadota; class Gammaproteobacteria; order Pseudomonadales; family Marinobacteraceae; genus Marinobacter; species Marinobacter sp. G11. The sequence continues at coordinate 49,176 of NZ_JAJSPB010000020.1, read as the reverse complement.
AACTGGCGACAATGAGCGCACGGCAAAGGCGGTGGCGGGTAAACTCGGTATCGATGAGATTCGTGCCGATGTGCTGCCAGAGGACAAGGCCAGCATCATTCGCGAACTTCAGAGCCAGGGGCGCAAGGTAGCGATGGCGGGGGACGGCGTGAATGACGCACCCGCCCTGGCCCAGGCCGATGTTGGTATTGCAATGGGAACCGGCGCGGATGTCGCCATTGAGAGCGCGGGCTTTACCTTGGTTAAGGGTAACCTCGATGGCATTGTCCGCGCCAGACGGTTGTCCCAGGCGACGATGCGAAATATCAAGCAGAACCTGTTTTTTGCCTTGGTCTACAACGGTGCGGGTGTGCCGGTGGCTGCTGGTGTGCTCTACCCATTCTTTGGCATCCTGATAGGACCTATCTTTGCCGCTTTTGCAATGAGCGCGTCCTCATTGTCGGTGGTAATGAACTCCCTGCGTTTGCGTCGAGAGAGAGTCTAGGCGCGAAACGACCATATCGATGACCTCTCACTGGAAGTCCTATCCTGTGGCGCTCAGTGCTGAGGTCGGAGTAAAAATCAGTTTGGCCAGGGAAAACTAATGAAAATTGTGTTCTTTGAGGCAGAGAAGTGGGAGTGCGATATTCTGCAGCAGGCCTGCTGCAATCATGAGGTTGTTTTCACGGACGAGGAACTCGGAACAGCCAACGTTGGGCTATACAGGGACGCCGATATCATCTCCCCTTTCGTTCATTCGGTCCTGGACCACTCGGTCCTTGACTGTTTTGAGCATCTGAAGTTCATTGCTACCCGGTCGACGGGATACGACCATATCGATTTGGAGTATTGCACCAGAAATGCGATTCCAGTCAGCAATGTGCCCGTCTACGGTGACCAGACTGTTGCGGAGCATGTTTTTGCGCTGCTCCTTGCCATTAGCCACAAGATTCCAGAGGCGATCAATCGCACTCGCAAGGGGGATTTTTCGCAGAAAGGCCTGCAGGGATTCGATCTGCAAGGCAAAACCCTTGGAGTGATCGGTACCGGTGCTATCGGTAAGCGTGTTGTGGAAATCGCGCAAGGGTTTCGTCTGAACGTTCTTGCCTGCGATCCCAAGCCGGATTACGTATTCGCGGACCGATATAACGTGTCTTACGTCGATTTGGATGGTCTTCTTGAGCAGTCCGATGTTGTGACGCTGCACGTTCCTGGCAGCAAATCGGCCAAGCACCTTCTGTCGGACAGGGAGTTCGCGCGGATGAAGAACGGGATTGTCCTGATTAATACCGCTCGCGGCTCCATTGTTGATACCCAGGCTTTGCTGCACGCACTGGCGGATGGGAAAGTGGTGGCTGCCGGCCTTGACGTGTTGCCGGACGAGCCCTCCATCAGGGAAGAGGTGGAATTGATCCGCTCTTTTTTTGATAAGGAACATGATCTGGAAACGCTGTTTGCCAACCATGTTCTTCAGCACATGAGAAACGTCATCGTCACCCCCCACAGTGCGTTCAATACGAAAGAGGCTGTCGAAAGAATCCTCAAGACCACTGGCGAAAACATTGTTGGCTTCATCGAGGGTGCCCCCCGCAATCTTGTGAATAAACACTGAGCCAGGATGGTTTTTTATGCCGATGCTCTATACCTATTTGATCTGGAGCGTGTTGTTGGTGCTTCTGTGGAGTGTGGTTTTCGTCTTTACCCGCAACAAGAAGAAAATGCTGACAATGAGTCTTGGTACCGCTCCCCTGGGGTTAACGGAGCCCGTTTTTTTACCCGGAATACTGGAGCCCTCCAACGTTGTTCGGATTGGGGGAAAACTACGGCTTTGATGTCGAGAGTATTCTGTTCTCTTTCGCCGTGGGTGGCTTGGCCAGTACGCTTTATGAGCTCGGATCGACCACGAAAGCAAAGTCAATACCGAGTGACTATAAACTGGGGAGGATGCATCGGTTTCATGCGTTGGCTCTGAGCTCCCCGGTTTTAGTGTTTGCCTTCCTGGAACTGACCACCAGTCTCAACTCAATATATACCGCCTCTATGGGGCTCTTGGCTGGGGCCATCAGCACTGTTATTTGTCGAGTCGATCTTCTCGATGGTGCGATAAAAGGTGCCGCAATATTTTCGCTGTTTTATTTCGTTTTTTTCAGTGCGATGAACTGGTCACACCCAAACTTTGTTGATCTTTACTGGAACAACGAAGCGATCAGCGGGTTCAGGGTTTTTGGGGTCCCGGTCGAGGAGCTGCTCTTTGCCGCCACGTTAGGCGCACTTTGGAGTAATTTCTACGAGCATCGCTATTGGCAGAGTAGGGTATAACAAAAGGCTAATCATCATGCGGAACGTTATAGGCAATAGCCATCTCCAACAACCCATTTTGCCGTCACTATTTAGCATTGGGGCCATTGGTTTGACCCTCGCTGGCGCGCTCATCTGGCAGTCTGAGTTTGCGTATGCGCTCGCTTACGTTTCTTCGTCCGTCGATGGTCTGCTGCGCTGGTGGTATGTGGCACTGGTTGCGTTTCTGACGGCATTTGTATTGTGGTTGGGACTGGGCCGCTATAAGAACGTCCGTCTTGGTAAAGATTATGAGCAACCCGAATATCGGCTTTTTCCCTGGTTGGCGATGCTGTTTGCGGCTGGAACCGGGGTAGGACTCCTGTTCTGGAGCATTGCCGAGCCGATCATGCACTTCCAGGGTAACCCTTTTGCTCCAGAGGGCTTTACCCCCTCCGCAGCGTCCACCGCAATTCAATTGTCGTTTTTCCACTGGGGGCTTAACGGGTGGGCTATTTTTGCAATGGTCGCTATTGCGTTCGGATACTTCAGTTATCGGCAAGACCTCCCGCTCGCCCCTCGTTCTGCGTTGTTTCCGTTTATTGGCGAGAAAATCTTTGGGTTCTGGGGGCATTTGGTGGACGCCCTCGCTGTTTTTGCTACCGTTTTTGGTCTGGCGACCACGCTGGGGCTGGGGGCCCGTCAGACTGGCACTGGCCTTAAGTGGCTTTTTTCTGTGGAGGCCTCCCTTTGGGTAGAGTTGTCAGTGGTGACAGTGGTTACCATGATCGCGACGATTTCGGTGGTGTCCGGGGTAAGGCGAGGCGTCAAGATATTGAGTGAGATGAATCTTTGGCTAACGCTGGTTTTGCTGGCAGCTTTTATGGTGATTGGCCCATTTGATTACATGGCTGGGTGTTGGTTCAGGAAATCGGCGGATACCTCGATAACCTGTTAGTCATGACATTCTATGTTGGCGCCAATGAACCGGGGAACTGGCAATCGACCTGGACGGTGTTTTTCTGGGGCTGGTGGTTAGCGTGGTCACCTTTTGTCGGGCTGTTTATCGCCCGGATATCCCGCGGGCGCACCTTGAGAGAGTTTGTTTTCGGAGTTCTTCTTTTACCAACGCTGGTGACCTTCGTTTGGATCGCGGTGATGGGGGGGGCTGCGCTCCACAGCGAACTCTTTAGTGGCGGCGGGATCGTTGACGCGGTCAACAAAGACATCGCCTATGCACTCTTTGCCACCATCGAGCATCTGGGAGCTCCTGAGTCACTTAAATTTGTCATGGGTCTGGTCGCAACCCTCCTCATCGGCATCTACTTTATAACGTCTGCGGACTCGGGCGCATTGGTCGTCAATATCATTTTGTCGGGAGGAAAACTTGAGCCTCCGAAAGCGTCAAGAGCCGGTTGGGCCATTGCCAATGGGGTGCTGACAGCTGTGCTGCTGGTGGCTGGAGGGATTGCCGTCCTTCAGGATGCGGTCATACTTGCGGCTTTGCCGTTCTCACTGGTTATTGTTGCTATGACTGCCGGCCTGTTGAAGGCGCTGCATCATGAGCCCCTGGTAGCACCCAGAGAAGGTTGTAAGCAACATCGGGCTGCTGAGCCATGGACAGGAGCAGATCAAGCATGAACATCACCTGGCAGTATCTGCCCGTAGTGTGAATAGTCACACTTGGAAGACCGGTGCAAACCCGCCTCCTGGCGTGCGAAAGTTGGTTGTCTGGCCCTGATATATCCTCGCGGCAACCAGCAGACTTTTGCCGGCGTAGGTATACAGGCGAATGTCGACCTTTCTGGTGGTCACCGCATCGTCAATTCGTAGAGTTCGTTCTCCAGCGGGGACGAGATCTTGTGCGATATAGCCGCCATCCAGAATGTTTTCGAAAACACGCCGGGTCATCTTGTCGCCCCGGTAGACACCCTTGCTGCCGTGACCTGCAACCGGCTTAAAAAACAATTGGCGCCGAGCGCTCCACAACGCCGCAGCATCTTCACTCGAAACCAGCCGGGTCTTCGGCACGGCGTCTTCCAGGCAGCCCGCATCCGCTAAGCTCAGTCCCCAGTCGAGTAGAGTCTGCGGGGCTGACAACAAGGTCAGGTTTCGCTTATCGGCCAGAATGGCATGAGCTCGGGGGTTGGGAGTTACAACCACGGCGCCGTCCAGATACGCACGTCTTAATGCCGCATGAGCCGTGGCGTCCAGTGAAAAGTCCACCAGCCTGTTGTAAACCATACAAATGGGCTTACCACGGGCTGTCAGTCGCCCATCGGCATACACAAGCTCTGAGGGATCGAGTATCAACGCCTCAATTCCTTTGGTCTGGAAAAGTTGTTGGGCCAACTGGAATTCGGGAAACATAAACTGGGTCTTCGGGGCATCATCAACTATCGCCAGGCAGTTGGGTACCGAAGTGGCATGCTGTCTTTGCCACTCCTGTTTGAACATCGTCAACACTGCATCCTCGAATCCGTCGAGCTCGCTACGGGTTACTGCGGTCTGTTGAGATGGGTTACAGCAGCGATGCTGGGCTCTCGCCAGCACAACGTTCAGGAAGGCACCTCCGGCATTGGTGTTGATCTCTATCAGCCGGGGGCCGTCGGGACCCAGGTGAAAGTCGTAACCCATGAATGCCCCAATGGGGCCCGGATTGAACTGTGCGATTTTTGGTGCCCAGGACAGAACTCGTTCACGAAACGACGGAAGTTCGGTGGCCGATTCGATCGCTTGGACGATCCTTTCCATCGCGGCTATGTCGGATCTGGGAACAAAAATCGGTGTGTTTGAAAAAAGCTGGTCGAACTCGGCGAACTCTGACGGTCCACTTCCAGCATCGATAAGAATGCTTCTGAGGCTCTTGTTGAGCGCTTTACGGTCGAGAGTGATGCAGTAGCAATGGCGATTGAGCTTGTAGGCTCGACTGTCGGCTAATCGTTGGTTTTTGTGGATAGGTTCGGGCATCAGGAGTCCGTTGGTCGAGAGTTTCACTGATTGTAATCGCATACTTGAAATTCAAAAAAACCTATCTCCCATGTGTGATCTACGTCAAATAGATTCATACTTCAGATCTGTTTTCAGATCTGTTTCAGTTCCGCGTGTTGAACTATCGCTAGGTAAGTTGGCTCTCTCTACCCATCTTAGACTCTCCCGATAGGTAGCAGACTGGTACTACACGATGATTCAGGCGGCAGAACTATGAAATATAGATCAAAAAAAGGGTGGTTTACCGGATTCGCGATCACCGCTTTGATAGGTTTATCGACTATTGCAATTGCAGATGGCCGTCGAGCGTTTGTACCCATGGGGACAGCTGATTCTGTTGGCATTATTGATCTGAGAAGTCGTCAGGTAATGCCGTCGATTATGGGGACAATCAACACCCATGGCTCGGCCCTGACTCCGGATGGTCACTATCTGGTTGCTGGCAGTCTGACCGCGCACGACAGCGAAGAGCCGATCAGTCGCCCGGAGGGCGTGACGGAGGACGAGCACGCGGCCCACCACGGTGGTGAAGCTACCGCGGCTCCGGAAGACGCCAATACCGGCCGGATCTACGTTGTGGATACCGCCAAGAGCGCGATTACTCGCACTGTAGAGGTGCCAGGGCCCGTGCACCATGTGCTGGTGACCCCTGACGGTCGATTCGCTGTCTCCACTCATCCTATGGGCGGTGGGATCAGTGTGGTTGACCTGGAGTCCGGACAGCTCGTTGAAACCCTGGCCACGGGCCCGGCGCCAAACTACGTAGTGGCGACCGATGACGGTCAGTCTTTACTGGTCAGCAATACTGGTAACGGGACCGTCAGCGAAGTGGATACTCGGCACTGGTTCGTCAAGCGTAATCTTCGCGTCGGCGGTGGGCCTGAGCACATGGTGCTTTCCCCTGACAACGAGAGGGTGTATGTGAATGACGGGGCCTCGGGGGAAGTCGCTGTCCTTGGGCTTTCCAGAGGTGAGGTGCTGGCAAGATACGATGTTGGGCCGCAACCCCACGGCGTGGGACTAAGCACAGATGGCCAGATACTTTATGCGACCAGCGAGGGCGGCAACCAAGTTGTCCGTATCGAGCTGGCCAGCGGAACCCGCGACAGCATGCCTCTGGCGCCGGCCCCTTACCATCTGGCGGTCTCTCCCGTCGATGGCAGCCTTTTGATCACCAGTCGGGCCGAAGCCAAGCTCTGGGTGCTTGATCCGGGCTCTCTGGAAATTATCGATGACGTTTCTTTGGACGGGATAGGTCACCAAATATCGCTAGAGGCATACTAGCCAGTAAGCCCCACTGATAAGCTTTTCCCAAAGGGATTCTATATGGATAAGCGTTTTAAGATTACGTTGGCAATTTTTGCGGTTATCGCTTTGGTTTTACTCTGGGGCGAACATAAGGTTCACCTTCTGGGTGCTTTGCCCTGGTTAATCCTTCTTGCATGCCCGTTTATTCATATGTTTATGCACGGAGGGCATGGGAGTCACGGTGGCCACAACCACCACGATCAACCAGAAGGCAAAAACGGAGGCCAACGCGATGACTGATGCTTCGTCCGATTACGGTCTTTGGGGGCTGGTGGTTCTTAACTCGGTGATCTTTATTTTCTTCGCTTTCAGTTTTTTTAAGCCACAGACCCAACGAGACTGGCGATCCTTCGGCGCGTTCAGCGCGTTTCTCGTGGCATTATTCACTGAGATGTATGGGTTCCCGTTGACACTCTATTTTCTATCCGGTTGGCTTCAGACTCAATACCCCGATGTAAATTGGCTTGCCCACGATAGCGGGCACCTGCTTGAAATGCTTTTTGGTTGGCAGGGTTCTCCCCATTTCGGCCCCTTCCACTTGTTGAGTACGGTGTTTATTGGTGGAGGTTTTTACTTGATTGCCGCCGGGTGGCGAACCTTGTACGCGGCGCAAAAAGAGCGAAAGCTGGCTACGACAGGTCTCTATTCGTATGTTCGGCATCCACAGTATGTCGGCTTTGTCTTGATAATGTTTGGCTTCCTGCTGCAGTGGCCGACTCTGTTAACCCTGGCGATGTTCCCGGTTTTGCTCTGGATGTATTCACGGTTATCGATCAGTGAGGAACGGGAAGCCGAAGAAACGTTCGGGGAAGCCTGGAGACACTATGCAGACAACACTCCCAGGTTTTTGCCGCGATTGCGCGGATTGGGGCGGCAAGCTTGAACAAAAGCTCTACTCATTTGATGGGTAGATAAAGGAGCCGTTGGTGAACCAATCACTTTCGATACGTGCAGTCGCTGGGATGGTTCTTGTCGCCTTTCTTTGGGCGATCTGCTTTCCTTTGATTGTGGTGGGGTTGCCGGACGCGCCACCTTTGCTTTTTGCCGCTTTACGCGCATTGCTGGCAGGGCTCTGTCTGATTCTGCTCGCTTTTACAAAAGGTGGTCGGCCCAGTTATTCACTTCGCCAGCTTCTAATGCTGGCCGTAATTGGCCTCAGTTACACGGGTATGGGGCTTGGAGGGATGTTTCTCGGTGCTGGCAAGCTGGGACCGGGGCTTGCAACGGTTCTGGCCAATGCGCAACCACTGTTTGCGGCGGTTCTTTCGTTTTTTATCGTTCGAGAGGTGGTGACCGGGCGTGTGTTTGTGGGCCTTTTGATTGGTTTTATTGGTGTTGTGGTGCTAGCGATGCCAGAGATGGAGTTTGGTAACGCCAGATTTTCAGGGGCCGTCTATGTTCTTGGTGGAGCCATCGGAACCGCCATTGGAAATGTGCTGCTTAAATACCAGGCCGGCAGTGATGATATCTATTGGTCGATGGGCATTCAGCTTGTCATAGGTTCAGTGTTTCTGGGAATAGCATCCGTGAGCTTGGGCGAGGGCTTCGAGATTGATTGGACTTGGTCATTTACGACGGCCATGTTCGTTCTGGCCATTCCGGCAACGGCAATGATGGTTGTGCTCTGGTATGCCTTGCTCGCCAGCGCGCCCTTGAACAGCCTCAATTCGTTTACTTTTTTAACGCCTGTTTTCGGTCTCGCTATCGGAATGCTTTTGTTCGGCGAAACTTTCACATCACTGGAGATGATCGGGATAGGAATCACAATTGTCGGCTTGGTGATCGTTGTCAAAGCGCCTCGGAAAACAACAAGCGGTTCCGCTGTCGGGGAACAGGCAAAGGTGATCCGTAGCTCATAGTAGAAAAGGGAGTAGTCAATGAGAGTCTGGATTAGCGTTCTCCTTTTGTTTGCCGCATCAGGTCGGCTTATCGCGGGCCCTCCCTCGGCAGTTTCCTTGATTGAAGGCATGGAACAGACTCTGTGGTCCGACAGCAATCACGGGCGTTTCACTATGCGGATCGAGTCTGAGTATTGGACTCGCACACTGGAACTGGAAGCCTGGATGAATCGTCCGGAGCATACGTTGATTCGCATTCACGCGCCCAAAAAAGAGGCCGGCATCGGCTCGCTGCGCATCGGCGATGCCATGTGGAATTACTTGCCCAAAGTTGATCGCACCATCAAGATCCCACCGTCGATGATGCTCCAGCCATGGATGGGCTCCAACTTCAGCAACGACGACCTGGTCAAGGAAAGCTCGTTCGTCGAGGACTACACCCACGAATTGGTCGAAACCGACGATTCCGGTGAGGTGCCTGTGTATCGTGTTGTCTCGACGCCCCGACCTGATGCCTCGGTAGTGTGGAGCCGTCTTGAATTCAATGTTCGGGAGGACTCGATCCCGGTTTCGCTTGCCTACTACGACGAGCGCGATCAGATCGTCAAACGCATGACCTATGAGCAGATCGAAACCATGGATGGGCGGCGGATACCCACCCGCTGGACGATGGTGGACGCCGATAACCCCGAGTCCCGCACGGTGATCACGATTGACTCTATTGAATTCGACCTGCCGATCGATGAAGAGGTGTTTTCATTGCGCCGGCTGCGCAACCCACAGCGAGGGGCCGGCATGAGCATCTTCCATGTCTTAAACGAATCGCGGATCTACCGTCAGGACTCAATGTCCGTCAAGGCGCTCGAAGAGGTGTAGGTCGCCATTGAGGCCGGTGAGTTCGCAACGATGGTGGGGCGGGCAAGACCACGCTGCTGAATCGAATAGCCAAAAAAATTTGATATACAGCAATTGAGATGTTGGTTTTAGTATATATTCAGTTTCGATTCAGGTGAATGGTGTTTACTGGGTATGTCGCAAATCGACCTCGTTAAGGAGCTTCGCTATGAAGAGTTTTACCAAAGTAGTCGCAATCTCGTTGATCATGGCCACACCGGCTGTCTGGGCACATGGTTCAGACAACCAGCAGGGGGCTGGTGGAATGATGATGTCCACTGAACAGATGCAGGAAATGCAGCAGAACATGTCCCGCATGCAAGATTTAGCGCCCAAGATGCGCGGAAGCTCCGGACAAAATCGGCAAAAGTTCATGCAGGAGCATATGGAACTCATGCAAGAGCAGATGCAAATGATGCGCGGCGGCATGATGGGCGATCAAGGAATGATGAATGGTCAGGGGATGATGAATGGCCAAGGAATGATGAACGGTCAGGGGATGCAGGGAAGTTCGAACCAAGGAAATCCCGTAATCAAATCAGAAAACCGCATCCAGTTTATGGAAAAGCGGATGGATCAGATGCAACTGATGATGGAGCAAATGCTGGAACATCAGCGGGAGCTTCAAGATCGCGAAAAGTAACTTTTTGACCATTGTTGGGCATACCGATGGGGAGCTCCTCAGGTCTGGTGTCTGAGGGCCTCATCGGCACAGGCCCATGGTGCTCCGTGAAGTTGAGGGACAAAAATACGATGCTCAGGGCAAAAGTCTCATTCTCCGTTCTTTTGGTTGCATTGCTCAGCGGCTGCAGCGACGGGGCCGTGGAGGGGCGCTGGTACACTCAAGCCCAGGTCGAGCGCGGTGCAACTGTATTCGACGACAACTGTGCAAGTTGTCATGGTGGCAATGCTCAGGGCTCCTTCAATTGGAAAACGCCCCTGAAGGATGGCTCCTACCCGCCACCACCGCTCAACGGAACGGGGCATGCGTGGCATCATCCTTTCGATATGCTGATGGGTACAATTAGTCAAGGTGGTGCTCCCATAGGTGGGCAAATGCCGGCCTTCGAAGGAAAACTCTCCAAGGACGACCAGAAGGCCGTTATCAGCTACTTCCAGAGCAAATGGGATAAGCGGATCTATGATGCATGGTTTGAAAGGAGTGGGCTGTAATCTCTTAGTTTTTGGTCAAGGCTCTCGCGACCTCTCAGTGCGGGTCGCCCGGACCAGATCCTTATAGAATTCATGCGCCGATGAGCGCATTTTTTCATTGCGCCTCCTGCGCAACCCACAGTGAGGGCCTGGTATGAGCATCGTCAATGTGGAAAAAGCGTCGCGGGTTTACCGTCAGGATTCCATAGCCGTCAAGGCACTCGATGAGGTGTCAGTCACCATCGATGCCGGGGAGTTCACAACCCTGGTGGGCCCATCCGGGTTGGGCAAGACCACGCTGCTGAATCAGATTGGAGTCCTGGATGAGCCGGATAGCGGGCGCATTCAGGTGGCGGGCAAGGAAATCACCGGGCTCAGCCGCAAGAAGCGGACCCTTCTGCGGTTGTGGAAGATTGGCTTTGTCTTTCAGGAATACAACCTGATCGGTGTGCTGTCGGCGCAGGAGAATGTCGAGTACGTGTTGATGCTACGGGGAGTGCCGTTCCGGGAGCGCCGCGCCGAGGCCCAGCGTATTTTGGTGGAGGTCGGTCTGCAAGGGCTGGAGCGGCGGCTGCCCCATGAACTGTCTGGCGGCCAGCAACAGCGTGTCGCGGTGGCGCGGGCGATTGTCAGCAAGCCCGCCATTGTCCTGGCCGACGAGCCCACGGCTAGACTTGGGCAAGGTTTCGTCGCCAAGGCTAACTAAACGCTTGGAGGATAGGGAAATCACTACATCACCTGATTACGCCTTTTCCGTTAACGAGGAGCATCTGTCTATTCCCAGGAAGGTGGTCGTTAATAATGGATCTGTTTTGACCTATCTCAGAAAGAGAAGGTCGGGTTTTTCTGGGTTAGCTTCCGCTTCAGGGTCAGATATGTTAATCAGAGCCCGCTGGGATAATAGTGAGCTCGAATCGGGGTTTACAGTTTTCCCCATGTATGAGTTAAGTTCCTTTATTATTGATTTTTCGTATGTTAAATCTAAAGGAGAATCTCGATTATTAATATTGACTAATGAAGAAGATGATAGTCAAGGCGCAAGTCAAATATACATCTATTGACATTTTAAGGTTTGCGGTACGGTAATAAATTTAGCGCCGAGATTCCAGTAAATCAATACTATAGCCAGTCATGCTATTTTCATGACTGGCAACGTTCTTTGTATGAGAAGCAAGCTTCGCTTGTTAGCTCTGCCTAAGCGGAACGTACTAGTCGTCACTTGAATCTGCTATTCCCGCCTCCTTCATCTGCTTGTGTAATTTTTGATGTTTCAGGCGGAGTTCTTGCCTGTCAACGGTTTCCACGGTCTTGTTCGGATAGCTCCTTGCCTCGTTAATCCTGTCGGCTAAGCCAGAATCGGCGTAGGCAAAGGAACTAAACAGTGCTGTCATTGCTATGGCTGTAATGATGCTCTTCATGACGAACTCCTTGATTTGTTGCTCCAGGCCCATGCAACTGGGCCTCTAGTAGATACCGCTGATGCCCACCAGCGGTATTTCTGTTATCATTTGCTGTACGTTACCTTCTGCTCCATTTGTTTCTTCTATAAAGCACGATGGTAGGCTCCTCCTTCTTCACTTATCATCTGTCTTCGCGCCTCCATTCCAACTTCTGACAATCCATAGCGTGTCATTTCTTTGTGGAGTCGCTGCAGTTCTTTATCCTGAAGAATATTTTCATTTACTTGGTCATTGTTCATTTCATTGTGCAGTTTATTGTGAATCTCTTTCATGTCTTTGTGGTCCGGCATGCTGCCGGCAAGTGCTGACATTGAGAGAGTGGCTGCTGCGGCGAATACTATTAATGATTTCATAATTTCACCTCCTGTTTGGTTGATGGTTTCATTAGATCATTAGTTCCTGAAACCTAACTGAAAAAACAAAAAAAAGTTTATTAACGATTTGATAACTTTTGTTAGTGATAAAAATAGTTGAGCCAGATCAATCTAAAATTTGTGCGCACTTAATTTCAGCTTCGTTTCAGCTTTGAGGTCTAATATAAGCGCTCTTATATGCTTTCCACGGAGATCTCAAGTTGTCCATCCGCACCTTTTTTACTAAGCAGACTATTTTGGGTGTGTTGCTGTTTAGTAGCATTTCTGCGTGGGCCCAGCCCAGACTGGAGCTCATGAGTGTCATCGAAGCAGCAACTGAAAACGATCCCTGGCTTGGCCAAAGCTCTTATAAACAAAATGCGTTGATGGAGGAGTCTGTTGCTGAGGGCGCGCTTCCCGATCCCCGGGTAACGATCGGCGCGGCAAATCTACCTCTAGACACATTTGATACCAGACAAGAGCCCATGACCCAGGGAACGATTGGCTTTACACAGCGAATTCCTCGTGGAGATAGCCGCCGCTTGGCTAGCGCAAAGAAAGAAGAGATGGCCGGTGTGCAGCCTTACCTCCGCCAAAATCGCCGTGCGCAGGTCACCGAAACGGCGACCCACCTATGGCTCGATCTGTGGAAATCCCAGGAAAGCATCCGCCTCATTGAAGAAAATCGGGGATTATTCGAGCAATTGGCGGATGTTGCTGAAGCTGGATATACCTCCGCGACAATGGGCTCCAGACAACAAGATGTTATTCGTGCTTCGCTGGAGTTGACTCGCCTTGAAGATAGACTGACCGACTTGCACACCCAGTTGGCTTCCAGCAGGGAAGCTCTTGGTGAATGGATCGGTTCCAGTCAGGCCCAGTTCTTGGTCACTGAAAACATTCCTCCTCGGCTATTGGAAGACGTTTCCAGCGGCTGGTCTGAGACGACCGTGGAGTCTGTCATCCGTCACCCGTCGATTCGCGCCACAGATCAACTGATTGATGTGCAGGCCATTGACGTAGATCTTGCTAGGCAAGCCTACAAACCAGAGTGGTCGGTCTTCGCACAATATGGTTATCGGGATAAGGCTCCGAACGGCCAGGACAGGGCAGACCTGTTTTCGATTGGTATTGGTTTTGACCTGCCGATATTCACAGGAAACCGGCAAGATCGACGGCTCAGTGCTTCCTCAGCCAGGCTGGAAGCCGAAAGGACGGATCGGGTTCTGAGAATCCGGTCGCTCCAGGCAAAGGCGCGCGCGGCGCTAGCCCGCATCGAGCGGTTGGATGATCGAATTGACCTGTATCAGCAAACGCTCCTACCTCAGATGGAAGAGCAGGCCAGCGCCGCGCTGACCGCCTATAACAATGACGACGGTGATTTTGCTGAGGCGGTACGTGCACGGATTTCGGAACTCAATGCCCAGGTCGAATTGATCCAGATGATGGCCGAGCGAGCCAAAACTCTGGCAAGTTTCCGTTATCTGACCACGGACGCCTCCAATATTTCTTCCTCTTCAATGACTCATTACCAGGATTGATCATCATGGCTAATTTCGTTCGCCCATTGGGCTTTGTATTGCTCGGCGGGATTGCTGGCGTGGGTGCCGCCTATTGGCTGGCACCGGAAATTTTGTCCGATCCGACAGTGGAGGCGGCCGGTGGCGAGACAAAGGAGCCGCTTTACTGGGTCGCACCCATGGACCCTAACTTTAAAAGCGACAAACCCGGAAAATCACCTATGGGGATGGATCTGATTCCAGTGTTCGAGGATGCCGGGTCGGCTGACGATCCGGTCGGTACCGTTCGTATTTCCCCTGCAGTGGTAAACAACTTAGGAGTTCGCACCGAGTCCGTTATCCAGGGGCGCCTGCCAAATACCATAACTACCGTGGGCTACGTCCAATATAACGAAGACGAGATGGCGCACGTACACCCCAGAGTAGAGGGTTGGATCGAAGCGCTCTACGTGAAAGCTGAGGGTGAGCCAGTCGAGAAAGGCAAGCCTTTGTATACCCTGTATTCGCCCACATTGGTCAATGCTCAGGAGGAGTTGCTCCTTGCCCTGAACCGGGGGAATCAGCGCCTGGTCAATGCCGCTGAGGAACGGTTGGTTGCTCTGAACGTGCCGGGCAGTCTGATACGGCAGCTGCGAGAGACGAGAAACGTACAGAGAACGATGACCGTATACGCCCCAAGCTCCGGCGTTATCGACAACCTGAACGTTCGCGAGGGCATGTTCATAAAGCCCGGAGACCGGGTTTTGTCGATTGCTGCACTGGATGAAGTCTGGGTGATTGGCGAGGTATTTGAAAGCCAGCTCTCGGCAGTGGAAGGCGATAGCCGGGTGGTGATGACTCTGGATTACATGCCCGGGCGCCAGTGGCGCGGAAAAGTGGATTATGTGTATCCCGAGGTTAATCCGAAGACGCGGACGGCCCGGGTTCGGATGCGTTTTGACAACTCCGACGGAGCTTTGCTGCCCGGTATGTTTACTCGCCTGGAGGTCCAGGGGGATCGAGGGCAAAGACGCCTGTTGGTGCCACGTGAATCGATCATCCGCACTGGACAAAGCGACCGTCTGGTGGTGGCGCTGGAACAGGGTGCCTTCAAGTCCGTCAACGTCACGGTAGGGCGGATTGGCGACAAGTACGCAGAAATACTGGAAGGCATTAAGCCTGGCGATACCGTGGTGACCTCTGCGCAGTTCCTGATCGATTCCGAGTCCAGCAAGACTTCGGATTTCCAGCGAATGTCGGCATCAGGCAGCAACGCCATGGATTTACAGATGGATCATTCGGGGCACGTCATGGATCCGGAGAAAGCGGAGCCCAAGATCGAACCTGAGGCGATGGACCATAGTTCCATGAATCATGGCGGAGGCGAATCATGATCGCTGCCATCATTCACTGGTCTGTTCGTAATCGATTTCTGGTATTGCTGGCCACCTTGCTTATTACAGGGCTTGGCCTTTACTCACTGAACAAGACGCCGGTAGATGCGCTGCCGGATCTTTCGGATGTGCAGGTCATCATCAAAACCAGCTTTCCGGGCCAGGCGCCACAAGTGGTGGAAGACCAGGTGACCTATCCACTGACCACCGCCATGCTGTCGGTCCCGGGGGCCAAAACCGTCCGTGGCTACTCGTTTTTCGGTGACTCCTACGTTTATGTGATCTTCGATGAAGACACCGACATGTACTGGGCTCGCTCCAGGGTGCTGGAGTACCTGTCCCAGGTGGCCCCGAGCCTCCCGGACTCGGCCCGCCCGCAACTGGGGCCGGACGCAACCGGGGTTGGCTGGGTTTACCTTTATGCCCTGGTGGATCGCACCGGGAACAATGATCTGAGCCAACTGCGCAGCCTGCAGGACTGGTTTCTGAAATACGAACTGCAAACAGTTCCCGGTGTGTCCGAAGTGGCCGCGCTTGGTGGCATGGTGAAGCAGTATCAGGTCAAGGTCAGCCCGGAAAAGCTCAGGGCGTTGGGCATTCCTCTGGCTCACATCCAGAACGCTATCAAAAGAGGCAACCAGGAAGTAGGGGCCTCCGTCATCGAGATGGCCGAGGCGGAATACATGGTGCGCACGTCTGGCTACATCCAGTCCCGTGAGGATCTGTTGTCAATTCCACTGGGGCTCGATGACAACGGCACCCCTGTGCTCCTGAAAGACGTGGCCAGTGTTGAGGTCGGGCCGCAGATGCGGCGCGGGGTGGCCGAGCTGAACGGCGAAGGCGAAACCGTGGGTGGCGTTGTAGTGATGCGCTTCGGTGAGAATGCCCAGGCCACCATCAATGGCGTGAAGGCGAAACTGGAGGAGCTGAAATCCAGTTTGCCGGAAGGCGTGGAGGTGGTGACGGTTTACGATCGCTCCGGTCTGATTGAGCGGGCGGTGAATAATCTCGGGTTCAAGCTGCTTGAAGAGTTTCTGGTTGTGGGCCTGGTGTGCATCATCTTCCTGTTTCATATCCGTTCGTCGTTGGTGGCGATTCTCAGCCTGCCGGTTGGCATTCTGGCCGCCTTTATCGTCATGCACTGGCAGGGCATTAACGCCAATATCATGTCCCTCGGAGGCATTGCGATTGCGATCGGGGCGATGATCGATGGCGCCATCGTCATGATCGAGAACATGCACAAACACATGGAGCGAACCCCGTTAACTCCTGAGAACCGATGGGAGGTCGTGGCCAGATCGGCCTCTGAGGTCGGGCCAGCTCTGTTTTTCTCGCTTCTGATCATTACTGTTAGTTTTGTGCCGGTGTTTGCGCTGGAAGCGCAGGAAGGGCGGATGTTTGCGCCTCTGGCCTTCACCAAGACCTACGCCATGGCAGCCAGTGCGGCTCTGGCGGTGACGCTGGTTCCGGTGCTCATGGGCTATTTTATCCGTGGCAAGGTGCTGCCGGAACACAAGAATCCCGTGAACCGTCTGCTGGTCGGTGCGTATATGCCGGTCCTGAAGTTGGTCCTTCGATTCCCGAAAACCACTGTTATGGCTGCACTGCTGGCACTGGCTGTGGGGCTTTGGCCGGCGACCAAGATCGGGAGTGAGTTCATTCCACCGCTGGATGAAGGCGATCTGATGTACATGCCAACCACCTACCCCGGTATTTCAATTGGCAAGGCCCGGCAGCTGCTGCAGCAAACCGATAAGCTGATTGCCACCTTACCGGAAGTAGAAACGGTATTCGGCAAAGTAGGGCGGGCGGATACCGCAACCGATCCAGCACCCTTAACGATGATTGAAACGTTTATCCAGCTGAAACCCAGGGATCAATGGCGGGAAGGGATGACCACCGAAAAGCTTAAAGAGGAGCTCAATACCCTGATCCGTTTCCCGGGGGTAACGAACGCCTGGGTTATGCCCATCATCACCCGCATCGATATGCTGGCAACGGGGATCAAAACACCGGTCGGTATCAAGGTGGCGGGCCCGGATCTTGCCATTATTCAGGACATTGGCAAACGCCTTGAGGAGATCATGGTCGACATCCCTGGTACCGCCTCTGTTTATTCAGAGCGGGTTGCCGGCGGTCGATACATCAAGGCGGATATCGATCGGGAGCGTGCAGCCCGTTATGGACTGAACATAGCGGACGTTCAGCAGGTTGTTGCTTCGGCGATTGGCGGCATCAATGTATCGAGGACGATAGAAGGGCTTGAGCGCTACCCGATTAATCTGCGTTACCCCCAGGACTACCGGGATTCCCCCGAGAAGCTGGAGCAGTTGCCCATCGTTACGTCAACGGGGCAAAGGATTGCGCTGGCCGATGTCGCCGATATTCGGGTCGAAGATGGTCCTCCCGCGATCAAAAGTGAAAACGCCCGCCTCAATGGCTGGACCTTCGTGGATATTGAAGGGGTCGATGTCGGCACCTATGTGGAGCAGGCCATGGCTACCGTTAACGAAGAGCTCGATCTGCCTGCGGGCTATTCGGTTACCTGGTCTGGCCAGTATGAGTACATGCTGCGTGCCAAGGAAAAGCTGACCTACGTGGTACCGCTGACGCTGGGTATCATTATCATTCTGCTGTTCCTGAACTTCCGTCGTTTTGCGGAAGTGGGCATCATCATGGGTACTCTGCCGTTCGCTATGATTGGTGCAATCTGGCTGATGTATCTGCTGGGCTATAACTTCTCTGTTGCGGTCGGTGTAGGTTTCATTGCGCTGGCCGGCGTTGCCGTGGAGATTGGTGTGATCATGCTGGTGTATCTGAACCAGTCTTACGAGGCAATGCTGGAAACCTGTGAAGAGAAGGGGCTGGCTCCAAGACGCGAGACGCTACGCCACGCCGTGCTTCACGGTGCCGGATTGCGGGTGCGGCCTATAATGATGACCGCTGCTGCTATTATCGGAGGTCTGGTGCCCATCATGGTTGGCACCGGTACCGGCTCCGAAGTCATGGGGCGCATAGCTGCACCGATGGTGGGCGGTATGATTTCCGCCGTCATTCTGGCGTTGCTAGTGATTCCTGTGCTCTTTTATCTCTGGAAACAGCGAACTCTTAGTGAGTGACGCCGATAGCAAGGTGCCAGGATTCGGCCTGGCACCTTGCTATCACGTCTTTACCGGTTATCACGATCATTCGCAGGGTGCCTACCCGTCTACTGCGCATATTCCAAAATCTATTTGCCTGAACGTTCGCTTTGCGACCGATGGGTACGATTGGTTAGCTGGTTGATCTTCCATCCTGAGGATGATCGTAACCAGGAATTGTCGCCCGAAGGAGCTTTCAGAGCTTTGAATGACGGGACTGTAGTGAGATTTCGGCCTATTTACGCTGAACGTGTCAGATTGCGACCAATGTAAGGCGTCTGTATCATTGTCGGTCAAAATCTGCGCCGCTTGTTGTTAAAAGAAAAGCAGATCAGTAATGTTCTGATCTGCTTTTCTTTTTTTAATTCCGGGTGCGGAGTTCCCTGATATTTGCGGCGGTTTCGAGTATTCCGTCCCACCAAGCAACCGGAGCTTTTGATGCCTGGCCTCTACAAGCTTTTCCGCCCCCTTATTCAACTTGGCCTGATTCCGCAGATCACGCTAGGCATTATTGCCGGTGTCTTGCTGGCCGTGGTGTCGCCTGAAACGGCTAAATCCTTCTCGATTCTGGGCCAGCTGTTCATCTCCGCCCTTAAAGCCGTCGCACCCATCCTGGTGTTTGTGTTGGTTGCCGCAGCGATTGCCGCACACCAGAAAGGCCAGCCCACGCATATTCGCGGTGTCCTTGTGTTGTATGTGGTTGGCACCCTGGTCGCCGCGCTGGTGGCGGTGGTGGCCAGCTTTGTTTTCCCCACCGAACTTACGCTGGATATGCCGGAGGTGAGCGGCAATCCGCCCGAGAGCATCATCCAGATCCTCCGGGACTTGTTGCTGAGCATGGTCGCCAACCCGGTTACCGCGCTGATGGAGGGCAACTTCATTGCCATTCTGGCCTGGGCGGTTGGCCTCGGGATGATGCTTCGCCACGCCAGTGATGCCACCGGCAAGGTACTGAATGACGTATCTGATGCGGTTTCAGGCATTGTTCATATTGTTATCCGCTTTGCGCCCCTTGGTATTCTGGGGCTGGTAGCTAACACCCTGGCAGAGGCCGGTATTGGCGCCTTACTGGAATACGGCCGGCTGCTGGGTGTTATTGTGGGTTGCATGCTGTTCGTGGCGCTGGTGACCAATCCGCTGATTGTGTTCCTGAAAACCCGCCAGAATCCGTTTCCCCTGGTATTTGCCTGCCTTCGGGGCAGCGCCATTACCGCATTCTTCACCCGTAGTTCCGCCGCCAACATTCCGGTAAACCTGGAGCTTTGTGAGCGCCTGGAGCTGGACCCGGACACCTACACCATCTCCATCCCTTTGGGTGCCACCATCAATATGGCTGGCGCTGCCATCACCATTTCTGTAATTACCCTGGCTGCAGCCAACACCCTGGGTATACCGGTTGATTTCGGTACCGCGTTGCTGCTTTGTGTGGTGTCTGCGCTGGCGGCCTGCGGGGTCTCCGGTGTGGCGGGTGGTTCGCTGCTGTTGATTCCCTTGGCCACCAGCCTGTTCGGTATCTCCACCGATATCGCCATGCAGGTGGTCG
The DNA here is from genome assembly GCF_021282325.1 of Marinobacter sp. G11. Lineage (NCBI taxonomy): Bacteria > Pseudomonadati > Pseudomonadota > Gammaproteobacteria > Pseudomonadales > Marinobacteraceae > Marinobacter > Marinobacter sp. G11. The sequence continues at coordinate 29,348 of NZ_JAJSPB010000020.1, read as the reverse complement.
CCATCGGTTTTGTAATCAGTGTGGTGCAGGATTCTACAGAAACGGCCCTGAACTCTTCTACGGATGTACTGTTTACCGCAGCCGCCTGCCGCGCGGCCGAGCGCAAAGAGGGGTAACAGGGCGATGTCTCGAAACCTGGTTTTTATCGGCATGCCCGGCAGCGGAAAAAGTACCGTGGGCGTGCTGGCGGCAAAGCGGCTTGGTATGGGGTTTGTGGATACCGACCTTCTGATCCAGGAAGAGGCCGGCCGCACCTTGCAGGAGATTGTCGACCAGGACGGTTACCAGGCCCTGCGCCATATTGAAGAGCAGGTGCTGCTGAAGCTGTCCGTGGAAAACCAGGTTATCAGCACCGGCGGTAGCGCTGTTTACAGTGATGCCGCCATGCGCCACCTGAAAGCCAATGGCACCGTGGTTTTTCTGGATATTCCGCTGGATGTGGTCATTCAGAGAATCGGTGACTACAGCCTGCGGGGCATTTCCCGCCGGCCGGACCAGTCCCTTTCCGAGTTGTTCGACGAGCGTTTTGCGCTCTATTCCCGCTATGCAGATATCACAGTGAAGGGCGAAGGCCTTACCCAGGACCAGGTTTGTGAAGCGGTTGTCAAAGCATCGGATCCGAAATCGGGAACCTGAGGGTAAAGGTTGTGCCTTCATCGGGGAGGGAGTCGACCTTGATCTCGCCCCGGTGCTTCTCCACCACGGTTTTCACAAACGACAATCCCAGGCCGGCGCCCAGGGTGCCCGCCAGCTCGCTGCGCTTTTGCCGGTGGTAGCGGTCGAACAGGTAGGGCAGTTCATCGGTGTCGATGCCGCAGCCTTCGTCGGCGATGGCCAGGCAGGCCAGGTGGGCAGCGCGATACACGTGGATGCTCACGGTGGCGTCTTCCGGGCTGTACTGCACGGCGTTGGTCAGCAGGTTGATGACCGCCCGCTCCAGCAACTCCGCATTGCCTCGCATCCACAGGTCTTCGGTGCCGATCAGTTGCAGTGAAATGTTTTTGCGCTGGGCCTGCTCATACACGCTGTCCCGGGCGTTTTCGACAATGGCCAGCAGTTCGCACTCGTAGAAGCGCGGCTCGGTCAGCTGTTCGGCCCGGGCCAGTTGCACGAACTCTTCCGCCAGGTTGTAACTGCGCCGAGCCAGCATCCGCAGCTGGTCCAGGTGCAGTTCGTCTATGCTGGCCGGGTCCCGCTTTAATTGTTCGATCAGGGCCAGCTGAGATACCAGCGGCGAGCGCACATCGTGAGAGATGAAGTCGATGGCCTCCCGGTGCTGTCGTTGTTGTTCCCGCAGTTCTGAAATGTCCGATATGTTGGCGATAATGCCGAACTGGCCGTGTTCGGGGAGCTCGAAAGGCGCAAAGTGAACAAGGAAGTCCTTGCCATGCACGGTAACGTCCAGGGTGCGGCTTTCTTTCAGGGTCAGGGTTTCGGAAATCACCTCGTGCCAGGGCGGCGTATCCTTCGGGTCGTGGCCTTCCAGCAGGCTGGTCAGGGGCATGCCGGTGATGCTGGGCATGGGCTCCCGGAACCAGTCTTCGATGTGCTGGTTGGCAAACCGGATAACCCCCAGTTCGTCGGTTACGATAATGCCGTCCGGCATGTGTTCGAAGCTGTTGCTGATAAAGGCCTGCATCTGGGCCAGGCGTTCGCTGGCCAGGATCACCTTGCGCAAGCGCGGCGAGTGGCCGATCCCGGGGCTGAGCGGGCCGGTAGCGGGTTGCGAGTCCAGTTCCAGTTTGTGCAGGAAGTGCTGTATCACTTCCCGGCTGAGGTCGTTGCGCAGGGTGAGCCCGATGACGTAACTGGTTTCGCCCCGGGTCAGCCGGATCCAGCTTTGCTGCTGCTGGTGCTGCCACTCGCCGGGTTCCGGCAGTGGCGGGGCCTCGGCAAGGTTCATGCCGTGGTTTTCGAGTAAGTCGCCGTCTTCTGCCAGCAACCAGCCTTCCGGGCGCAGCAGGGCCCGGAAATGTTCCAGTAAGCGATGGGGCTGTCTTTTCGACGGTTCCGGCAGTGACAAGGTCTGCGTTCTGACCATTTTGTCGAGCTGCCGGTTCAGCAGCCGGTTGGTTACAGCCAGTTGCACCGCCGCGGCCACCGGCAGGGCAATCAGCGGTATCGCCAGCAGGTTGGTAGGTGAAAGCTGGTAGCCGAATACGAGCAGTGTCAGAACGTAGCTGCCAGCAAGCACCCCGAGGACCAGCAGGCCAAGGCCCCACGGTGAGAGCTTCCGGTCAAGCAACGGCTTCGAGCCTGTAACCGCGCTGGTAGATGGTTTTGATGCGGAATCCGTTTTCAGGGTTCAGCCCCAGCCGTCTTCTCAGTCGGCTCATGTGGGTATCGACCGTGCGGGTGTTGATGTCCTTGGTCAGCCCCCATACCCGTTCCAGCAACATTTCACGGGTGAGCAAGCGGCCCTGGTTCTGGAACAGGAACAGGGTCAGGTCGAAGTCTTTGTCGGTCAGGCTCAGTGGCTCACCGTGCAGGCTGATGCTGCGCTGCTGGGTGTTTACTTCGAACGGGCCGTATACCAGAACTTCTTTCTCGCTGTCCGGGTTACTGCGGCGGGCGAGGGCATTGATGCGCGCCAGCAATTCGGCAGCCCGCGCCGGTTTGGCCAGGTAGTCGTCGGCGCCGGCATCCAGGGCGCGTACTATGTCTGACTCGCTGTCCCGCTGGGTCAGGAAAATGGCCGGGATAGGCCAGTTCAGGTGCGCCCGCACGTTCTCCAGAACGTCGATGCCGGTCATGTCCGGGATCTGCCAGTCGAGGATCATAAGGTCGTAACTGCGGTGCAGAACCGCGCCCAGAAAGGCCTGGCCGGTGGGAAAGCTGTCACAATGGTGGCCTTTCTCGGAGACGATGGTCTGTATCCGCTGGGCCTGTTCGTGCTCATCTTCAAGAAGCGCAATGCGCATCAGGCGTTTCCTTCGTTAATAGGGCTATCTGCAATATCCGGCCATTATTCCAGAAATTCAATGTTCAATCAGCCCTGCAGGGGCTATTTCCTTAATGTGAGCGCCGGTTTTCCGTTGTCGTCGTCCACCGTTTGCCGGCAGCCGGGAAAGTTGCTGCAACCCCAGAACCAGCCTTTCTTGCTGTGCCGGCGCACCAGGGGTGAAAAACAGTGCGGGCAGGGTACCGGTTTCTGGCTGGTGCCGTCTTTCGGCTGGCTGTCTTCCAGCGGCCGGGTGCCCTTGCAATCCGGGTAGCGGGTGCAGGCATAGAAGCGCCCGAACTTGCCGTCCCGCTCAACCATCGGTGCCCGGCATTTGGGGCAGTGGATGGCTTCGGTGCCGGCAACGCTGTCGTCGTTGGCCGGCTTCGGGCGCCGGTTTATAAAGCCGGTGATTTCTTCCTTCAGGCTGGCCAGGAATTGCCGGGGGTCATCTTCGCCACGGCGGATGCCTTCAAGGGTCGCCTCCCAGACAGCGGTACGATCCGGAGTGCGGATGGAATCCGGCAGGGCGGCAATCAGCGCTTTGCCTTTGTCTGTGGCTTTAATGTAGCGCTTTTCCCGGAACAGGTAGTCCCGCTTGAACAAGGTGTCGATAATCGCTGCCCGGGTGGCCTCGGTGCCCAGGCCATCGGTTTCCCGCAGGGTTTTTCTGAGCTCCGGGTCCGCCACGAAACGGGCAATGTTGGTCATCGCCGACAGCAGTGTGGCATCGGTGAAATGCTGGGGTGGCTGGGTTTTCTTTTCTTTTACGCCAGCGTTGGGGCACAGCACCGGTTCGTTTCGCTCCAGCCTTGGCAGAGGGGGCTTTTCCGGTTCGCTGTTGTTTTCCCGAAGCCGGAGTTCCAGATTTTTCCAGCCTGGGCTGAGAATGGCGGTTTCGGTGGCCCGGAACTTGTGCTCCAGCACTTTCACCGTCAGCTTGCCTTCCCGGTGTACGGCATCTGCCGCAAACTGCATCAGGTAGTAGCGGCTGATCAGCCCGTATATTTTCTGCTCTGCCGCAGTCAGCTTGCCGTTGGCCGACGGCCGCACGGTAGGAATGATAGCGTGGTGCGCGTCCACCTGTTTGTCGTCCCAGGCGGCGGAGCGGCGGCTGGTGTCCAGTTCGCCGAACTGCGTTTCCAGCTCGGGCGCGACACGGCCGATGGCGCGGATGACCTGCTCGCGTTGGTTATAGTGGCCTTCGGGCAGGTAGCGGCAGTCAGAACGGGGGTAAGTGATCAGCTGGTGCCGCTCGTACAGGTTCTGGGCGGTATCCAGTACGTCTTTGGCACCCATGCGGAACAGCCGGCCGGCTTCTATTTGCAGGGCAGACAGAGACAGTGGCAGTGGTGGCGTTTCCGGCCGGTCCCGGAACCGGGATTCCACAATGGTGCCCGGGCGGCCGTTTACTTCTGCGGCAATCTGGTCTGCGATTTCACGGCTCAGCAGGCGGTTTTCTTCGTCCAGGTGTTCCTGGAATTGTTCGTCTGGCAGCCATCGTGCGGTGAAGGAGCGCTGGTCTGCGTCTTCTTCACGGGCGCGGAATTCGCCTTCAATCCGGAACCAGGGCTTCGGCTCAAAGTCCTCGATGGTGTTATCCCGCTCTACCACCAGCCCCAATACCGGGGTCTGTACACGGCCGACCGAGTACACGCCCTGTTCGCCCTGTTGCTGATAGGTGAGCGTGTAGAAACGGGTCAGGTTGATGCCATACAGCCAGTCTGCGCGCTGGCGGGCCAGTGCCGAATGGGACAGGCGCCGGAATTCCCGGTTGTCTTTGGGCGCCTGTATGGCCCGGGCAACGGCGTTGGGGGTCAGGTCGTTGATCAGTATCCGTTGCACCGGCGCCTCGGTGCCCACATAACGGAGTACCTCATCCACCAGCAGCTGGCCTTCCCGGTCCGGGTCTCCGGCGTGGGTAATGGTGTCGGCCTGGCGGATCAGGGATTCCAGCACTTTCAGTTGCTGGCGCACGCTGTCTTTTGGGGACAGCTGCCATGGCTCCGGAATCATGGGCAGGTCTTCCAGCCGCCATTTTTTCCAGGCCGGGTTGTAGCGGGCCGGTTCTGCCGGCTCCAGCAAATGGCCGATGCACCAGCTGACCGTAGCGGCGTCTTTGCCCTGACCACAGCGAATCCAGCCCTGACCTTTCTGGTGTGGGCCGGGCAGGGCGGCAGCAATGGCTCTTGCCAGGCTGGGTTTTTCGGCTATGTAAAGATGCATGGGGTCTTGGCGTTGCTGGATCGGTTCGGGAATGTGGCCCTTTGCCGGATTGCTGTCAAGGTTTCGGGGGTAAGGGCCAATGTGTAGTAGACTGACCACTCAGGGAATTGCGGGAGTTAAACGAAGATGAAAGTACAGAGTGCCATTGAAACCAAACTGGCAGATGCCTTTGAAGCCAGGTTGCTTCAGGTAGAGAACGAGAGCCACATGCACTCGGTGCCGCCGAATTCGGAAACCCACTTCAAGGTGACCCTGGTTTCACCGGATTTTGCCGGCCAGATGAAGGTTCGGCGGCACCAGGCGATCTACAAGGTGCTGGCAGACGAACTGGCAGGCTCGGTGCACGCGTTGTCGCTGCACCTGTTTACGCCGGAAGAATGGCAGGCCAGTGGTCAGGCTACGCCGGATTCGCCGAATTGCATGGGTGGCTCGAAGGGTGATGCCTCCATGGCGGCCAAACTGGAACAGGGAGCAGATTCATGAGTCAGTTTTTCCAGATTCACCCGGAAAACCCGCAGAAGCGGCTGATCAACCAGGCCGTGGAAATTCTGCGCAAGGGTGGCGTGATCGTGTACCCCACCGATTCCGGCTACGCACTGGGTTGCCATCTTGGCGACAAGCAGGCGGCCGATACCATCAAACGTATCCGCAAGCTGGATGACAAGCACAACTTCACCCTGGTGTGCCGGGATTTGTCTGATATCGGCGTCTACGCCAAGGTCGACAACACCCAGTACCGGTTGCTGAAGACGTTCACCCCGGGGCCCTACACCTTCATCCTGGATGCCACCAGCGAAGTGCCACGCCGCTTACTACACGCCAAGCGCCGTACCATTGGTGTCCGGGTGCCGGATAACGAGATTGTACGTGCGTTGCTGGGTGAGCTGGGCGAGCCGATCATGAGCAGCACCCTGATTTTGCCGGGGGAAAGCGAGCCGATGACCGACCCCTACGAAATCCGGGATACCCTGGAACACGAACTGGATTTGATCATCGACGGCGGCTTCTGCGGAATGGAAGCCACCACGGTGGTGAACTTCACCGGCGACGCTCCGGAAGTTACCCGGGTTGGCAAAGGTGATCCGGCGCCGTTTCAGGTCTAGGGCTGTTGGTTGCCGGGGCAGTCAGCCCCGGTGGTCAGACACAAAGGGATTGGTGGCTTTTTCGTGCCCGAAGGTAGACATGGGCCCGTGGCCACAGATGAAGGCCACATCATCGCCCAGCGGGAACAGTTTTTCCCGGATGGAATGAATCAGGGTGTTGTAGTCGCCCTTCGGGAAATCCGTGCGGCCAATGGAGCCATTGAACAGCACATCGCCCACCTGGGCCAGTTTTGAGCCGCGATGGAAGAACACCACATGGCCCGGAGTGTGGCCCGGTGTATGCAGCACTTCCAGGGTTTCATTGCCCACCGGTACCGTGTCTCCGTCTTCCAGCCAGCGATTGGGCGTGAACACCTCCGGTGCTGGAAAGGCGAACATCTGCGCCTGCATGGCCAGGCCCTGAATCCAGAAATTATCTTCTTTGTGCGGTCCTTCAATCGGCAGCCCGGCGGATTTGGACAACTCCGCGGTACCGCCGGCGTGGTCAATGTGGGCGTGGGTGAGCAGGATTTTCTCCAGAGTAACGCCTTCGGCTTCCACCGCCGCCCGAATGCGGTCCAGGTCCCCGCCCGGGTCTACGACTGCTGCTTTGTTGGTTTCAGTACACCAGAGCAGGGTGCAGTTTTGTTCAAAGGGGGTGACGGGAATCACACGGTACTTCAGGGACATAATCTGCCTCGGGTTGTAAACTTTTCGGCAAGTTTACCAAGGCGGCAACAGGTGAGCCATTGAACGACTACCTCCAAAAAATCCTTAAGGGCCAGGCGATCAACTACGAGGCCTTTCTTAAAAAGCTGCCGGAGGCACTGCGGCAGAGGCATCGGGAGCTTTTTTCGACCGAGAAAACGGGGCCGAACCGCTGGCGAGTAAGCGTGCTGGATGAGGCTGTTTTCGAAACGCTTCGGGAACAGGCTGCAACTCCGGTGAGCAGGGTGGATGCCGCCAGGAAAGGAGACTCCCACCGCCATGGCACCGAGGTGAGTTTCCTGCTGGTTTACCATCAGGCTCTGGCGAGCAACCGGCCGGATTCGGTGGTGATTACCGGGGATTCGGTGGATATCGGCTTCAGGCCGGCGCCCCGGGTGCTGGTGGTGGAAAACGAGCGAAATTTTTACCATCACCGCCAGATGCTGGCCTTTGCCGGGGAGTGTCTGGGCCGGCCGGTGGATCTCACAAATTGCGATGTCGTGCTCGGTGGCGGAAACCGGATTACCCGCGCAGCGGATCTGGACTGGCTGAAACGGTACGATGAGGTGCTTTGCGCCTTCGATTACGATGCCGGCGGCCTGCAGATGTTTTCATCGGTGCAGGCCGCATTGGGCGACAAGGCCTGTTTTCTCCAGCCCGCTGAGTGGAAACCCTGGCTTGGCTGTTTCCGCAAAACCCCGGACGCCACCGAAAGGTTTACAAAGGCCATCATGCTGGCGGAAGATCTGGGGTTTGTGTCGTTGGCGCAGGCCTTTCGGGCCACCGGCAAATTCATGGAGCAGGAGATGATTCTGGATGAGTGATTCACAGGCGAGCGCGAGCACCTTTAACTTCGGCATTCGCCGCCTGGTGCTGGTGGATTCCGCTGGCTTCTGTTACGTGGAAATTCCGGTGGACAACCACGGCCTGATTCTGGGGCCGGGCAACCTGGGCAAGTCCAGCCTTTTGAATAGCCTGCGCCTGTTCCTGTTGCCGGAAAACAACTTCAAGAACAGCCGCAAGAAATTCGCGTTCCGCAACGCCAGCGCCGGCAGTTTCTACACCAACGAAGAAAGCTACCAGCACTATTTCCCCAGTCAGTTCAGTTTCCTGATTATGGAGGCGGAGAACCCGGCCGGCACCCACTGCCAGATTCTGTACCGGGACAACGCCAGTCAGCTCAGCTATGGCCGTGCCTTTGTACCGGTAAGTTACGACCAGCTACGGCCGCTGTTCTGGGACGGCGACGATGAAGACGGCATTGGCCAGGCGGTGCCGGAGCTCTCGTTCAGTCGGCTGTCAGAGGCGCTGAAAAAACTGTCGAAAGAAACGAAACTGGTCAACGACCCGGCCAAACTCAAATCCATGCTCTACAGCAGTGAGCTGATGAACGCCGACGCGGTTCGCTATTCTGTATTGCCGCTGGGGGAATCCGACGAGCGTCGGGTGCAGTCCCTGCGCACCCTGATTCTGCTGCTGTTCGAAGTGAAGGCCGACGACCAGGCCATGGCCAATGCGGTGGCGAGTATCATCGAGGCGGATAAGAAATTTGCCGACGACGCCTTTGATTTCAACATCGACGATTTTCTTAATCGCCACGACCAGCTCAAACAGCAGCAAAGCCAGCTCAATCGAATCGAGAAGGAGCGCCCCCGCTTTGAAAAGCTGAATCGCGACTACCAGGCCTATCAAACGTTATTGCGCAGTCAGCACGATTTTGCCGCATTCCGGGATGGCGTGGCGAATGCGCTGCAAGACATTGGTGCCAAACGCCGGGTAGCGCTGGAGGCGTATAACGAACAGAACGAAACGCTGCGCCATGTGCTGCAAACCCTTAAAAAGCTGGAACAGGAAGAAAGCGGACTGAAAGGCGAGATCCGCTCCGCTGACCGACGCATCAAGCAGGCGGAGCAGAGCCAGAAAGACGGCGAGCTGCTGGTTGCGCAATACGGCGAGATGACCCTGCAGGAAATCGAGGACATCCAGAAGGAAGAACTTGAGGGCAAACGTGGCCACCTGGCTGCCCTGAAAAGCGCCGCCCAGGCGGAGATTCGTCTGGAACAGATCCAGCGCAAGAAGCTGGAGCTGGAACGCCAGCTGGAAAACCTGAAAGACCGGGAAAGCAAACAGCAGTGGCAGTTGCAGAACCAGCTGGACGAAGCCACTGCCGCGCCGCTGCGGGCAGTTGATCCCCGCCTGATGATGGCCAGCCCCGGCCAGGACCTGGATGCTGACAGCAAGACCACCATTGAAGCCTTCGCCCGATTGTTCGCGCCCAACGACCATGGCTTTGACTGGTTCGACACCGAATACCAGAGCCAACCGGCCCGGCACACCAATTTCGCCGAGCAGCGCCACCATGTTGAGGGCGAGCTGAACGGCCTTGAGAAAGAACGCTCAGAGCTGGCAGACACCGCCAACCAGGAACACGACCGGCCCAAGCTCATTGAGCGCACGGAAAAAGAAATCCGGGCCATCGAAAAAGATCTTGAGACGCTTCAGCGTTATCCAGCCGCTGCCACTACCCTGCGGGACGCTACAGAAGAAAAGCAGGCAGCCGAGGAGCAGTTAGCCAAGCTGGAGGAACAGGCCCGGCTGGAGCAGGAAAAGCAGGATGCACTGCAGCAGAAAGCCGCCAGGGCCAGGGCTGAGAAAGACCGCATTGAAGAGCGGGAGCGGGAACTGGCTGCGCTGAGCAAAAGCGTGGGCACCGTAGAGCATCGTTTCCCGCACCTGAAAGCAGTGCAGGCAGAACAACCGTTGGATATCGAGCGGGTATCTGCCGCCGCGTTTGATGACCTGCAAACACAACTGGACGACCTGGAAGAACGCCGCCGCAACATCCTCGACCACCTGCGGCAGTTCGTGTATCTGGGCATCCACGAGGACAGCGACGGCGAATTGCAGAAAGACAGCCCGGCCACCTCGACGATTCGCGACACTTTCAAAAGCCTGTCCGATCTGTTTGCCGGTATGGCCGAGCGCTGGAGTGTGCTTGAGCAGCAGGTGGGCATTCACAACGAAACCGTGGCCAGCTATCGCCAGGCCCTGAAGTCCAACCACGAGCACATCGCCCGCTTCGAAGCCCAGCTCAACCGGGAGCTGGACGGCGTGCGCATCAACGATCTGGTGGAAATCCGGGTGGACATCCACACCGACCCGAAATTCCGCAATCTGGTGGAAGAAGCCAACAACATCGATCCGTATGGCAACCAGCTTCAGTCTGATGCCTTTTACGACCGCCTGCGGGTGTTTGTGGCGGACTTTTTCGGGGAGCAGGGCGGCAGCAAGCGCCTGACCATGGACAAGGTGATCACCGGTATTTCCTACCGCACCCGCAAGGAAAACGCCGCGAACCTGGATAAGAAGGGCCAGTCCACCTCCACCACGGCATTGATCAACCTGGAACTGGTGTACCGGCTGCTCAAACGGGTGCTGTACCCGGGTGTGCAGCTGTCCTTCCCCATGGTGCTGGACGAGCTGGCCAGTGTGGACATCAGCCAGATGCCATCGTTGCTGGAACGGCTGCGCAAGCAGGGCTTCAACCTGTTCTCTGCCGCCACCCACAGCGCCAGTGCCGAAGTGATCTACCTGATTGGCCGGCACCTGGAAGTGGGGCAGATGCGCACCGCGAGGCCTTACAGCAAGGAACGCACACTGGTGTTCTGGGGTGGCGCGGAAGGCTTTACCGGCGGTGAATCCCTGAGCCACTGGGCAGACCAGACCCAGAACAGCCTGCTGGAGCCTGCGGATGAGTAAACGCTTCAGCACCCTGGACACCACCCGGCTGCTGTTTGAGCACCCGAAAATCCTGTTCCGGATGATCGAGCGCATGGACCGGAACGAAGCCCGGTACATCCGCGAAAGCGACCTGGTGTCTGAGGTGATGGATTATACCCGCAGCCTCGGCAAGGCGGACCGGGACCGGGTGCGGCTGGCCATGAACACCGACAACCTGTTCCGCAGCGGCCTGATCATCGACATCATCAAGGCCGAGGGCGAGCGCCGGTTGGTGTTCCAGGATGCCCTGATCAACCTGATGCGAGCCTGCAATGCCTCGCTGTATCAGGAGTTGACCGACGCCCGTCTGCGGGGCCACCTGGTGACCCTTCGCGACGTGCGCAACCGCCTCGAAGTCAGCAGCTTCAGCGAATCGGATCCGGACTACACCGAACTGCGGGACGACCTGAATGAACGGGTCAGCCAGCTGATCGGCCTGCTGCGCCAGAACGTGCTGCGCATGCAGACCATCAGTGCCCAGCTGGCGGACCTGTCCGGCGATGCCAGCCGGGCGCCGGAGAAATACCTGGAGTTCCGCCAGAACCTGTTCGAGCAGATCGTCACCCTGTACGAGCGCCACATCAAACCCACGCTGGTGTTCCTGAACCCGGACACCCGCCTGCCGGACGGCAGCAACCTGTTCGAAACCCTGGAAGCCATGGTGCGCCTGCTGGAAAGCCACGGCGACCACAGCCTGGCGGACCAGTTGTTCCGTTCGTCTATCAGCCTGAACGCCCTGTACAAGCCTATCCAGGCTGTCGCCCAAGAGGTGGAGCATTTCCTGCGCAAAACCCGCCTGGGCATGGCCCAGTACAACGCCATGGAGCATTTCTACGGCAAACTGCGAGCGCTGAAAGACGACACTGAAACCCTGAGCCTGCGCCGCAAATGGCTGGAAGGCGGCGATTTTGCCCGCAGCACGGGCTTTCTGGTGGGTTTGCGGGCGCAGCAGCGGCCGAAACATTACGCCTTCGGCCAGTCCTCCAGCTATTACCAGCTGTTGTTCAGTGAACTGGACCTGCGCCTGAGCGACCTGCGCCGGAAAGCGGAAGTGCCGACTCTGCAGGAAGTGGACGGCAGCGGCCGCCACAGTCGCATCGACGTTCAGCGCATCAACCAGCTGTATCAGTGGCTGGAAAGCCTGGAGTTGCGGCCTACGGCGGACCTGGTTCGGGAACTGCACGGCCGGCTGGATGGTTTTATTCCCGGCTATCGCTTTCCGGACCTGCTGGCGGCGTTGAACCGGCTAGTCAATTCACCGCCCGAGGGGATGCAGGTAACGACCACCAACCGTTTCCGAACCCTGGAACAGGCGCCGGACAGCGGGCAGTTTGTTTACCGAAAACGCCGCCTCGAAACCACTACGACTCACACCGAACAAGAGCCAGACCATGCCTGATTTCGCGGAAACCCGGGATTCAGAAAACAACCTGAACGAACCACAAACCAGCAGCTTTGACCAGATCCTGCCGGCCCATAGTGCTGCCATCTACCGGGAATTCCAGGCGGGCCGCGTGATCGTGCGGGATGTCTGGGATGCCAACCGTTCCGAGCTGCGGGCCAATCCGCTCTACAACCTGCTATACAATTATCTTTCGCATTTCCGCACTTTCTACGAACACCTGGGCAGCGAACTGGTGTTTAACGAAACCGGCTCGTTCTTCTTCCTGAAAGAAAGCAGTGACGATGAAAGCGAAGAGCACGATGAGAATGCCTTCCGGGTGCAGGTGGTGCTGTTACTTATTGGCCGTTACTTTGCCCGTAGCGGGCGGGACCTGGATTACCTGGGGCGGCCGGAAGCCGGCCTGAACGAGCAGGACCTGGCTAACCTTGCGGCCGATGAGGAGTACCAGGACATTCTGCGGGCAGCTCGATTCGAGAAAGGCCTGAGTGAAGCGCTGGATTATCTGGAAAAACGTAACCTGGTGTTTCGCTCCGGGGCTGGGCGGTATTTCCTGAGCTCAGCTGGTATGTACTTCCTCGGCCAGCTGGTTCAGGAGTACGAGCAGGGCGGTCAGGCGTAGGCCAGGTTGTTCCGGCCACCGGCTTTTACCCGGTACATAGCGGCGTCGGCTTCCCTCATGAGATCTTCGGCGGTCATGCCGTTATCCGGATACAGGGCAATGCCGACGGAAGCGCCAATACCGATCGTGTGGCCCTGTATCTGGAACACCTCATTCAGGGTTGCAATCATTTTTTCTGCAATGTACCGGGCACCGTCGTCGCCGTTCAGGGGCCCGGTAATCACCACAAATTCGTCTCCGCCGGTCCGGCCCACGATATGGCCGTGGCGCCGTTTGCGGTGCTGGCGGTAGCCATGTGGTCTCCGGATTTTCTGGGGCACCAGGTCTTCCAGAAGCTGAATTACCCGCCAAAAACCGAGCGTGTGCTGATGGATATCGACGATACCATGGTCTCTGCCTCGGCCCGCCAGGTAGTCGGAACGGCGCTGGGTGGCGGTAACATTGCGTCATCCTGGGGTACTTACATTGTGCCGGCAGCCATTGCCAAGCGGCCCATTGCGGCGGGTGCGGTGCTTACCGGGTTGTTGTGTGCGGCTACCGCAGTGCTGGGTTACCCGATGGACCTAGCGGTATGGCCGCCGGTGCTGAGTGTGGCGCTGATGGTGGGCGTGTTCCTGCCATTGCTGGAGGCAGGTATGCAAATGACCCGCAAGGGCAAGACCACCGAGTCTGCAGCCATCGTGATTTTTTCGTCTGCCCTGGTGAACCCGGTGTTTGGCTGGTCGCTGACCGTACTGCTGGATAACCTTGGGCTGATCGGCTGTAAGGAACGCGGTAAGGAACTGGGCCATATCGGCCGCTGGATTATCCCGGGTATTGTCTTTGTTATCCTGTGCGTGGTCATGCTGGCCATCGGAATGTTCCCGGGCATCGAGCCTATGGTGGTCGCTTTCCGTGTAGACTGAGGTTTTCGCAGTAGCAGGAGTGGCGAATGCCGGAGCCCGTGCTGTTCAGAACCCATCGCCGCCGGAGCTGGCCCTGGCTGGCGGTGTTTGCGCTGATTGTGGCAATCCTTGTAGCGGTTCGTTTACCGCCACAACCGGTAGAGGAACGCCTGGTGCGCCTGCATTCCCAGGAAGTGTTCGGGGCGGATTCCCAGCTCCTTGCAGAACCACTGCCGGTGCAGGCCGCGCTGCTGGATTACCGGAGCGATCGCCTGCTGCTGTTAAAGGCGCAGGCGGCCTTGCAGGTGTATCCGGAGCATGCCCGGCAGTTGCTGGAACTTTTCGGTGAAGAGCCGGAGTTCCGGGAAGCCCTGAGAACCCACGGCGAATACCTGATTCCGCCGGTTATCCATTTCTACCGCAACCCGGTCAGTTCCATCGAAATGCTGAATCGGGTAGCGGGAACCCGAGAAACCCTTACCCCCGAACAGCGGGCCTGGTACGCGGTAAACTTCGCCAACAAGGAAGGGCAGGATTTCACCGGCCAGTTTGTGGTGGCGCCGGATGGCAGCATTGAATGGATCTGGACGGAGCGTATAACAGAAGGCGTTACCCGGTTTTTCACCAGCGGCATTCGCACCCTGGAGTCCCGCTACCGAACCGACCAGCCCATCCGTGCCAGTGATCTTGGCTGGGCGGCGGTGGATGCCGTAGTGATCGGCAGCGCGGTAAAATTCCTCAAAGCCGGTCGGGCAGCGGCCACTACCGCCCGGGCAACCACCGTAACCGCACGCTCAGCTGCCTATGGCTCCCGTTTGGCCAGGGCAGGGCAGATGGCATCAACCATGATCGGCTATGCCAAGTGGCCGGCCGTGGCGGCACTTGCCTACGTAGCAGTGCGCCATCCGGTATTACTGAACGACCTGTTTGCCGGGGCCGCAAAAGTCCTCGGTGTGCCACCGTGGATGATACAGGTGCCCGGCTGGTTCCTGATCCTGTTACCCTTGTTGCTGATACTGCGATGGCTGGCCCGGGTGTGCCTCTGGTTCATCCCCGCCCGCCGATAACCAACCGGGGTCAGACCCCCAATACATTTGCTGCGGCAAAATGTACCGGGGGTCTGACCCCGTTACGGAGATTCTGAGATGAAAACATTGTTGCAGGTGGATTTTCCCTTTGATGGCCCGTTCGGGCAGGAAATGGCCGATGCCATGAAAGAGCTGGCGGAATCCATTGCCAAAGAACCCGGGTTTATCTGGAAGATCTGGACCGAGAATGCGGGAACCAGGGAGGCTGGCGGTATTTATCTGTTCGAAGATGATGCCAGCGCCAGGAAGTATCTGGACATGCACACGGCACGCCTTAAAGGTTTCGGAGTGCCGGTGGTGAATGCCAAGGTGTTTCAGGTGAACGATGCGTTGTCGGCGATTGATCACGGCCCGGTCTGACCGGGCCGGTTAAGCCTACCAGGCCAGCCAGATGGTGTGCCTTGCGCCTTTGCCGGGGCGCAGGGCGCGAACCACTACCGCTTCTACCGAGAAACCGGCCCGGCGCAGCCTTTCTGTAAAGGCCTGCTCAGGGCCTGCGGACCAGTAGGCCAGAATGCCGTCCGGGCTCAGGGATTTCTGGGCGGCGTCGATGCCTTCCGGCGAGTAAATCCAGTTGTTTTCCTTCCGGGTCAGGCCTTCGGGGCCGTTGTCCACATCCAGCAGGATGGCGTCCCAGTTGCCATTACCCTCCCTGAGTAGTTCTGCCACATCGCCAAGGTGTACCCTGGCTCGAGCATCGTTCAGCGGGTAGCCCGCGGCGGCGCCCAAGGGCCCGCGATTCCATGCTTCAACCTCCGGAACCAGTTCGGCCACCGTCACCTGGGCGCTGTCGCCCAGTGAAGACAGAGCCGCCGCCAGGGTGAAGCCCATGCCCAGCCCACCAATCAGCACCCGGGGCTCGGGCAGGTGTGCGATACGTTCGCAGGCAAGGGTGGCCAGGGCGTCTTCCGAGCCGTGCAACCGACTGTTCATCAGCTCACCGGGCGCACCGGCAATCTTGATGGAGAATTCGTCATTGCGTTGCAGCAATCGCAAACGGGTTCCGTTGCCGGGAATGGTTGCGGTGCCAATTTCATCAAAGCGGGCCATGAAGGGTTCCGGGTGGCGGGATCAGGCCGCATTCTAACCCGACGCTACCGTTGTTTTCAGCCAAAACCCCCTTGAAGAATAGCTGTTAGACTGCAGTTATTATCAAATAACCGTATTTTTTAAAGCCCAGAGTATAGGAGAGCGCACTTATGACAGATCAACCGGTCATGCTGATAACCGGAGCTTCATCGGGCATTGGTGCCGAAACCGCACGAGCTGCTGCCCGGCAGGGGTATCGCCTGGTACTGGCGGCGCGCTCCGAGGACAAATTGAAGGGGTTGCAGCAAGAGCTCGGCGGCAGGTCGCGTCACCATTCCCGGCTCCATGTACAGCGCCACCAAGTGGGCGGTCTCCGCCATTGGTTATGGTGTGCGTGAGGAGCTGCGTGGTTCCGGCATCCGCGTAACCCTGATTGAACCGGGTATGGTGGATACGCCGTTCTTTGACGAACGCCCTGCCCACGCGCTGAAGCCCGAAGATATCGCCAATGCGGTGATGTATGCGGTCGCCCAGCCTGCACATGTAGACGTAAACGAGATCCTGGTGCGGCCAACGCCGGCCGTGGAGTGAAGTTCAGGAACAGTTGGAGCTAAACGTGAAATCAGCGCAAAGCGTGGCCCTGGTAACAGGCGGGGCAAAGGGTATTGGTCGGGGCATTGTGCTGCACCTGGCCTCCGCCGGTTGGAAGGTGGTCTTTTGTGATACCGACCGAATGGCAGGCGAGCAACTGGCGGCCAGTTCAGAGCATGACATCCTGTTTGTCCAGGGCGATGTGGCGAGCGAGCCGGATGTTCAGCGCATAATCTCGCAAACGGTGAACTGGGCGGGCGGCCTGAATGCAGTCATCAATAATGCCGGCATTGCTGATCCCCATACCGGGCCGGTAGAAGAGCTGAGCCTTGAACAGTGGCAGCGCCGCCTGAACGTGAACCTGACCGGGCCGTTTCTGGTGACCAAACACGCGGTTCCGCACCTTCGAAAAAACCGCGGAGCTATCGTTAACATGGCATCTACCCGGGCGCTTCAGTCGGAGTCGGAGTCCGAGGCCTACGCTGCAACCAAGGGCGGCCTGATTGCGCTGACCCATGCACTGGCGGTAAGCCTTGGCCCGGATATTCGCGCGAACTGCATCAGCCCCGGCTGGATTGATACCCGTGGCTGGCAGGGAACGACTGAAAAACCGGAGCCACTGTCAGCGTCAGATCACCAGCAACATCCCGCAGGCCGCGTGGGCACCCCGGAGGATATTGCCGCCATGGTTGCCTACCTGATCTCGCCGGAGGCGTCATTTATCACAGGGCAGAATTTTGTGGTGGATGGCGGCATGACCCGGAAAATGATCTACGAAGAGTAGTCGGTTACGGCCAGAATTGAACGCCAGGCCGCAGCAGGCTTACTGTACGCGGAATTCTCCCGGGATTCCCGTTTTAGACTTATTGTAAATATGAGTCTAGAATTGGAATATCAGGCGTGAAGCCGAATTGGTTACTGGAGGTCGACCATGAGTGCATTGGCAGAGAAAAAGTCGCCCGCTGAAGCCCGAAAAATGGGTATCAGCGGCCTTAAGGCGGCGTTCAATATTCTTGAGAAATGGGGATGCAACGCCGACCAGATGCAGGCCATTCTCCGACTGCCCAAAGCAACCTTCTATAAATACCGGAATGATCCGGATAGCGCCCGCCTGGATCGGGACCAGCTTACCCGGATCAGTTACCTGCTGAATATGCACCAGGCCCTGCGCATTGTGTTCGAGAACCCGGACAACGTGTACGGCTTCATGCGCAAGCGTAATCACAATCCGTATTTCCATGGCCGGGCTCCGCTGGAGGTGATCGAAAGCGGTGATTTCGCGGCCTTGTACGAAACCTTCCGGCGCATTGATGCGCTGCGGGGTGGCCTTTGGTAATGGTGCCGCAGTTACCCGCCATCACCCTGCCAAAAACCAGGGGCTTTCGCCTGATCAACACCCGGCTGCCACCCATCGACATTTTTAACGATGTAGCGGATGCGGACGAGTTTCAGGACTTGTTCGACCTGCAGGCACTGACCAACCCCAGGCTCCGGCAGGAAGTCGGCAGCCTGAATTACATCGACCTGAACGAAATCCCCTGGGGTATTCCCGGTTGCCACTATGCCGCAGCCCCCTTTACCCAGGTTGCACCGGAGGGAAGCCGGTTCAGCACTGGTGATTTCGGTATGCTGTACATCGCCGACACCATTGAGACCGCGCTTTCGGAAGTGCAGTACCATCAGGGCCGGTACCTGGCCAACATTGAAGGTCTGAAGTTCGATCGGTTGATGTTCCGGGGGCTGGCCTGCACCTTTGCTGGCGAAGATATTCACGACGCAACGGTGTTGCCGGAATCCAGCGACATTTATCACCCTGAGGATTATTCCGCCGCCCGCGCACTCGGTGCCCGGCTTCGTTCAGCCGGTTCCGAAGGGATCCAGTACTGGTCAGTAAGAAACCCGGGAGCCACCTGTTGGGGGCTGTTTACGCCCAGGCGGGTGCAATCGATTGTTCAAACCGCGCATTACGAGTTTATTGTGCGGGACGGGCAGATTGTGGACCGGAAGAGGGTGGTTGGGATTTGATTTTGGCGCAGGGAAGGTGGTGCCCCCTGGAGAATAACCAGTGGATCGCCGGTGCCTGTTTGGTTTAAACCGAGTGGGCAGATCGGGTTAAATGAATAACGAGTGAGTTGGGAGGGTATCAAGATGCTCAAATCAAAGCACTCGCTGCACATAGACCTTGTCGGTATCTGACCCGGAGTTGGATCAGAAACGACCTTGGAAAAAGCCCGCCAATCAAGCACTATCAGTCACCCCAATTGGATGCCAATTCTTAAACGGAAACTCAATGTTCGAACAAACCTTCAGAAATATCGATGAGGTCCTCTGGAAAGAGGCTGGCTTTGCAACGGAGTTGGATTACACCGAGCAAACGTCCTGGATGCTGTGGACGAGGCCGTGGCGTGAGCCTGATCATTGATCGAGCAACGGTTTTCAAGTGAAAACTCTCAAGGATAGAGAAATAGTATGACTGAAGAAAAAAACACCCCCATCGTCATATACGAAAATGCCGGTCAGGCGGTCGAGGTGCGCTTGGATGCCGACCAGGAAACCCTGTGGTTAACTCAGGCGCAAATTGGGACTTTGTTTGGCGTAAAACCCCAGAACATCACCATGCACCTGAAGAGCATCTATGCGGAGGGTGAGCTGGTGGAGGAGGCAACTTGTAAGGATTTCTTACAAGTTCAATCGGAGGGTGGTCGAGAGTGAACCCTTGGAAATTTCCAATGAAGCAAGCAGTATTGATGACTGGTCAAATTCGCAGGCTAACTACTGGTGACCGGAAGTTGGCTTAACATCCTATGGATGGGTTTAAGTGTTGGGAGAGGAAATGATTGATCTGCTGGAATCCTGGATTGATGAGGTCAATGAGGCCCACAAAAGCGACCGCCGCCCCTGTTCAGTTTTGCAGCACCAGTTTGAAGGCTATTATCGCCCGGACCTGCTCCGCTCATCCTATTTCGTAGTCGTGAAGGCTATCCCCATGCCGAAGATGCCGGAGCTCAGAGAAGCAGGGTTGGCTGACTTTATAGATAATGAGGGCCACTTCGGTGGTATCACCTACAAAGATACTTACTACCTTGTGCCAGAGGCAGCCAGGGATGTTGGTATCCACTTTCACGAACTGGTGCACGTTATCCAATGGCGAACGCTCGGCGCGCGAAACTTTATACAACGCTATATGGAAGAAATACGAAGATTTGGGTACAGCGAAAAGGCTCCGCTTGAGGGAATGGCGTATGGTCTGCAGAGAATGTTCGAAAAGGGAGTAGTGCCCTTTGGTGTGGAGAGAAAAGTAGTCACGACCCTCTGACGAAAAGCGAGGGTTCCAGAATAATAAAGAGATGGATCTGAAACGATATGCCTTTCCTTTCACTCCTTGATGATCGAGCCAAACCCAAAGGTTCACGTGACCCACTGGGCTTCGAGCTGGTATGGACCCATTTCGGCCGAAAGGTGGTTGGCAACCTGACTACCATCACCAGTTCCGTTGAGAACTTCACTGTTGCGCTGCTTGGCTTTTATTGGGCACATCAGATCCATGGGGATGCCGACAAAGACAGTCGCGAGCGGCTAATCAGGGAGACGTTCCTTCGCTACGAGCAGCTTGCCGCCTACCTCCGCTACCAGTCCGGTAGCAAAGAAATCATGGGTATTACCCGCGTTCACAAAAATATGACAGCCCAGGTGGGGTCGTTAGCTATTAGCTTGAAGGCTCAAATTCTGAGCAATCAGGCAAGTTATGGCTTGTGGGGCTTGTACAGTTCGGCCCTGAAAGATTCCGGGCTTGCGGAAGGGAGCGATCGGAAGCCTACAGCCGAAGGGATGGCGCTCGCTGACACAATCGCGAGGGATCTGAACGCCAATGAATTCATCCCGCTGTTCAGAGGTGACTGTCAGCTTTCCAGAGATGAATGTGAACGCTTGGCACCTCAGTTTTGGCAGGCAATTCGAACGGAGACTGTTCGACAAAAACTCACTCATATTCTGCTTCGTGGACGCCAGAATCAAAATGCCTCAGTTCAGGAGGATCTTTTCTCCGCAACCGAGACACTAGTGAGGGAAGGCAAACTGACTGGTGACTTTCAACAAAAGTTGAATGAAATTCAACGCATCGCGTCGCCTGAACTGCAGAAGTGTCTGGACGAAATCCAGCGAGTAGAACGTGTACTGGTCGCTGCCAACAATGTGTTTTATTACCTGCTCAGACAGGATCGCCAGTCTGTTTCTTCAGTTGTTAAGGCGATTGAAAGCAAAGGAAAATATGACTATGTGCACCTGCCAGAGACTTTGCCCCAAGGGATGACGCGACGGAACGCGCTTTGTGAGATCAACGACAATCTGAAAGCTGGCAACCACTGGGGAGCAGTGAAAGCCGTCACTAAATTAAATGCGGACGTTATGAAAGCGAGGGGCGGTGCTCCCTGGGTAACCTGTGACGGCGATATTCTCAACGTCAAAGTGAAGTCAGAAACAGCTGTTCTTCGGTCCCAGAAGGCTCTCTTAGGTGACTGGGACTACGATTACTTCCTGGGATCTTATTTTCGCATTGCCAAAGCGAACTTGGAGGGGGCGTAATGGATAATGCGCAGATATCCCAATACCTTGAAGAACGGCTGGGAGGGCGCTTAGTAAAAGCCGCTGTCTTTACTACCTACACGTTCGATCCCGCATTTTTTGAGCTGGAAGTTGTTCCTCTTCTATTGCCAGAAAACAGCTCGTTCTCGATCGATGAGCGGGTCAAACAGTTCCAGGTGCGAGAATCCCTCAGGGAAGCCGAACTGCCGATTGATGTCTTTTACGATCAGAACATTTTCCGTATTCAGGGTGAAAGCTCACCTGGAATGGAATACGGCTGCCACGGTGTTTCAGAAGGAAATCGTGCTTTCCACCCGAAGCTATCGTTTCTGCTTGTAGGTAACGGCGCTGGGGAGAGTGACTCCTTACTGATATCCGCCGGTTCCAATAACCTCACTAAGGCTGGTTGGTGGGATAACATTGAATGCCAGCACTGGGAGGAAATTCGCCAAAAGAATGGCGATGGAGAGTTTCTGCGGGTACTGAAACAGGATCTTGAATACCTGCAAGGTAAGCAGATAGTCCAGTCGGGCGATGGTGCGGTTTCAGAAATTCAGAGATTTCTGGCTAACTGCGTAGCGGATCCTGAAGCACCACCAGTCCACTACTTCGGATTATCCAGTACAACGCGGTTGCTGGATTTTCTATCGGCAGAGACCCGCCAGCTTAAAAAGCCCGTTGAACTGGAGATTATCTCGCCATTTTTCGCCGACGACTCCAGGAATAATCTGCATGAGGCATTTCAGGATTTGGGCGTAAGTAATGTGCGCCTATTTTTGCCGCGTGATGATAAGCAAGAGGCTCTTTGCAACATCGACTATCTGGCCCATATTGATAGGTTGGAGAACGTCTCCTGGTCCGATTGGGTTAAAACAACATCAGACCCATTGGGAGTAGGAAAAGAGCCTCATAGGGAACTGCACGCCAAGATTTTCAATTTCATTGGCGCTGATCTGGCTTTCACCTTTGTTGGGTCAGTGAATTTCACGTACAAAGCGCTCAATGAGAATGTCGAAGCCGGTTTTCTGGTAGCTACAGATCCCGAGTCGCTGCTGGAGACAATATCCGACGATTTGCCGGAGGTTAGCCAACGATCACTCGATCCAGCACCGGGTGAACCTGACGGCGAAGAGCAGGGCATCATGCCGCAGACCTCCCTCACGTTTGATTGGCTGACCAAAACCCTGAGCGGGCGAGTGGACTCTGAAAGCCCGATCGAAGTTGATCTAATCGGCCCGGACGGGGCAGAAAGCACGGCAGTTAAAGGCTGGCACCTCAGCAACTGTTTGAACGACTACACTGGCGACACTGAAGCTTTGGAGAAGGCGCTAGCCAATGGCTCCCTGATCCTCGTTTCTGGACGAGTTTGTGATTCCGATGAACTAATCGCCCCGCACCGTGTTTTGCTTCAGCAAACACACTGGTCGCACAAACCTCAGCCCGAGCTCGCCACACTGTCTCCTCAACAGATCCTGGCTATTTATGCCGGAATGTCTCCCGAACGCCGTCAGCTGCTGCTGACGGACGCACGGGTTAAGAGACTGTTTGAACTGGGCGAGCGAGGGGAAACCAGCTTGATCGAAGAGGCACCGCTGGAGAACGAGTTCTTTTCCGAATATGCCGAACTGTTCCACGCATTTCGCATGCTGAGGCGTGACCTCAGCAACGAGCAATCCACACCGAAGAAGCAGGATTACTACCTCACCGGCACCGGCGTGGATAGCCTACCAACCTTAGTAGGCCGGGCTGCAGCTGCACTCGAACCCGCGCAGGAGAGTGATCAGCAGCTCCATCCAGTCAGTGCGTATCTGTTATTACTCAGTGCCAAGGAAGTCTATCGATCAGCCGAATTTGCAGGTCGCCCCTATGTCACAGTGCAGTTGGAGTTTATCGAAACGCTTCTTCAACAGATACGCGAGAGCAAATTGATCAAGCTTTCCAGTGAGCGTGAGGCTGATCGAGGCCGGTTCTTCGATTGGTTTGAGGCTCAATTTCTGCAGCAGTACCGGATCGAAAGAGCGGAGGGTAGCGCATGAAACCTTACCCTATTCTCGACCTGGACTCTGCACGCCATATTCTTGATTTCAGTGGTGGTAGGGATGAGCTCAAATCGCTCGGCGAGGTCCAGCTCCGTGGCGCGGTTGCTCTTTACAACATGATCAACACCGAGAATATCGGGTTAGGTTATCTCGCCGATGAAGTCGGAATGGGAAAAACCTACATAGCGCTCGGAGTTGTTGCGCTAATGCGGTATTTCAACCCGGCCCTGCGGGTTCTCTATATTTGCCCGAGTGCTAATGTTCAGGATAAATGGCTGCGGGAACATGCTAGCTTTATCGACAGGAACGTCTGTACTGCTAGCTACCGAGTGCGTACTCCGGAGGGCAAGCCGGCTGCCCCTGTGGCCAAATGCGATAGCCTGGAAGACCTTATCCGCACAGCAGCCTCCGGCTTCTATGCTGACTTTTTCGTTCGCAATGGGAGTTTCAGCTTTGGCTTAAAAAAGGCTGCCGATGAATACGATGAGGAAGCAATCAGAAGCTGGAACGAGCAGCGCAATAAACTGCAGAGAATGTTACCGGCGTTTTCGGTCCCAAGTGGTGATCCCACTCATCGTGGAGTAAAAGACGAGTTCGCCCGGGCACTGAATTACGTGCTGCCCACCTTCGACCTGGTGGTTATCGACGAGAGCCACAATTTCAAACACAACTTCGAGAGCAGCGACCGAAACCGCGTACTTTCTCAGGTCTTGGGGTTCTATCAAAACCAAAACGCTGAGGACCGACCTTTTCAGCGTCGCGTACGCAATGCCTTGCTGCTCTCCGCCACGCCTTACGACCGCAATCTGGAACAGCTACGAAACCAACTTGCTCTGGTAGGGAAGGACGGCCTACTCAGGAACGCCCAGTCTGTAACGGACAAAGCAGAGATTGCCCGGTTTATGGTGCGCCGCCTCAACCGGTTGAAAATCGGCGACCGGGAATACACCCGCAATATGTACCGTGCGGAGTGGCGCGATGGGCAAAAGGCAGCGATTGAACTGGAAACGGATGAACAGAAGCTGGTCACCGCCCTGGTTCAGAAGAAGGTTGGTGATGCACTTGGTCACAAACATGGCTCGCCGTCATTTCAAATGGGCATGCTCGCATCCTTCGAGAGCTATGGTGAAACCACTCGCTCCCCCCGGGTGGAGTTCGATAGTGAAGACCCCGATGATAGAGGACGCGATGCTCAGGACCGGAACGTGGTTGGCGCTATTGTCGACAGCTATGTCAATGCAAACCTCGGGCGGTCACTGCCACACCCTAAAATGGACACCGTTGCAAAGCAGTTGGCCAATGCGGTTTTCCAGGAGAATCGCAAACAGCTTGTATTCGTGCGTCGGGTGAAAAGCGTCAAAGAGCTCAAACAGAAACTCGATGAGTGCTATGACGATTGGCTGATCAATTATCTGAACTTCCGCCTGCAAGATCGCCCGAACGCCCTGAGCTCTATGCAAGGCGTGATCGGCGAATACCGTGAAATCAGCCGTTTCAGGGACGAGCGCATAGACGAAGGCCTCGCTGAGGAGGGCAGCACTGGGGAGGCCGAACTCCGGCAGCCCCCCAAGAACGACAACCTCTTCAACTGGTTCTTCCGAGGCGATGCGCCAAAACCTCAAAAACAAGCAGACTGGGGGGGGCTGCTAACGCCGGATCAGGTGAAGCAGAGTCTCTCCTTACCCAAGCGCCTTGCCAGCCCGCTATTGGACATCAATTGGGCTCAGCTCATCTGCCTTTATAGCGGTGCGGATCAACGCCAAGTTATCGAGCAATGTTTGGCCGCTGCAACCGAAACGTCCCTTGCTGATCTTGGAAAGGTTCAGGCGCAGGAGTACCTCCGGAAATTCAGGCTGTCGCAACTGTTTTTCCTCGATGCCTGGGTCAATCAACTCGGGCACATCGCCTTTGCGCCACTTCGAGATCATCTTAGAGCTTCCGCCAGTCATCAGAAACCAGAGGATGATGGCGCTCCTCTTACTCCTCAGGACGTTCGAGAGCAACTCGGCATGCCAACACTGTTCTCTGAGCTAGAAGCCAGCGATGAGCTAAGGGAGCAAATTCTGCCAAGTTTAGGAAAGCTGCTTCGTAAGCTGACTGAAACGGCAGAATGCAATAACCCTGAGGACATTCAAGCGCTTCTGAGGACCGTCGATATACACGCGGCACTTGTATCGACGGTGCTACGCACGGGCCACGGCATGATTGATCTGTACGTGTCACGTCTGAGGCAGGGAGAGGGAGATCTCAGTAGCAGCGTCCTCTCTGGCTGGGTTAAAGACTTCGTCACGGAGCTGACTCGACAGTCCCAGGTTCCAGGGTTTTCCACCTATCGTGAACTAAAGGGGCTGGCGGATGAGCTGCCGGCGATACTGAAAGCCAACCTTCCAGGCATTTTTGACCTGGGTACCAATGAATATCGCCGCTATCTGAGTAACCAGCTAAACCCAATCGCTCCGATCATTGGTGCCACGGGCGAGACCAATGCGCCGGGACAGCGCTCAGCCCAGGCCCGCAAGTTTCGTATGCCGGGGTATCCATTGGTACTGGTGAGCACGAACGTGTTTCAGGAAGGCGAAGATCTGCACCTGTTCTGTGACAGCGTTGTTCACTACGGCGTATCAGGTTCGCCAGTGAGCATTGAGCAGAAGAATGGC
Organism: Marinobacter sp. G11; assembly: GCF_021282325.1. Taxonomy (NCBI): domain Bacteria; kingdom Pseudomonadati; phylum Pseudomonadota; class Gammaproteobacteria; order Pseudomonadales; family Marinobacteraceae; genus Marinobacter; species Marinobacter sp. G11. The sequence continues at coordinate 3,718 of NZ_JAJSPB010000020.1, read as the reverse complement.
CGGGTTGATCGGGTTGGCTCGCTGGCACAGCGGCGGCTCACTCGTGAAGGCTTCAGTGATCCGGAAGAGGATGACTTAATACAGGTCAGTTTCCCTCATGTGAAGGAGAGCATTGAGCGCGTTCAGATTCGTCGACTCTCGGAAAGCATCAATCGTTACATGGCCTCGCTCCATGAGATCGGAAACACCGTCGCTTCAGATAGGGAGGAGATTGCCGAATCTGAAATTGCCGATCGCACTATAATAGAGCCGCAGATAAGAGATTTCCTGGAAAGTCCTTTTGATCCGGCAGATCCAAGATCTGATATGGGACACCTAAGTTTTCTCAAACAGCAGATCAGGGAGACTCAAGAGCAAGTGCAGGCGAACGTCGATCGGGCGAAGCAACTGATCGCCTCAGCGCTCGGTGTTAGTGAGAGCGTTCGCTGGCCGTTGAGCGTTAACCTGAAGGTCAGCGACCTGGTCGGACAGGTATCGGGTATGGCGGAAGTCCGGCTGACGACAGCCAGGGCATCTGGAGAAATCCTTGCCCGAGTCGTGGTCGATCACCAGGACGGTCGTGGAGCCCAAGTCCAGATAGGTTCCCATGCTGAACTGGCTACGTTGATGCACCAACAGTCCTGGACCACGCTCCATAGAACCTTTGCCTACCAAACTGCCAGAAACGTTTGGCGCTTGGCCTACGATGCCGAAATGCTGGTGGGGGATGAGATTGTAACGGTCGAGAGGGATATGACGGCGCTCCTTGATCGGTTTCATGAAAGGCACGACCCGAAGCAATACCGACCGCCAGGCTCTGTGGTTTCTCAACATCTCGAACGACTTCGGCAAGACCAAGAAGTTCAAGTCGGTCAACAGGCTCTGAAGGTGGATGTGGTCGATTCCGGGAAAACGGTCGGACTCCGGTTTTGGTTCAAAGAGGGCGAATTGCAGCGCTCCCAGACCGTCCTCCTATCGGAGTGCGACGGGCAGTGTATTTTCATAAGCTCCGCAGTTCCTGCGGACATTGTTAGGGCACAGACTGTTGAGAAAATTGTAGAGCTCACCTGGGAGCGGAATCGATCTACTGACGTGGTCGAGTTCATGCTTAATGACGGGCAGGAGATTGTTGCCCGCTGCGTGCATCCAGTGGACAGTCTGCACTGGCGGGAGTTTGTCTACTGTGCTCATGTGCTGGCGGTGGAGAGTGACCGGCTGGAGTATCTTGTCTGTGAGGACGATCAGTTCTGATCTGAAATGCTCCGGTGTTAGCTCGCGAAAGAGTCGCGAGCCCATGAAGCTGCTCAAATCAAACCACTCGTTGCACATAGACCTTGTCGGTATCTGCCCCGGAGTTGGATCAGAAACGACCTTGGAAAAATCCCGCGAATCAAGCACTATCAGTCACCCCAATTGGATGCCAATTCTCAAACGGAAACTCAATGTTCGAACAAACCTTCAGAAATATCGATGATGTCCTCTGGAAAGAGGCCGGTTGCGCAACGGAGCTGGATTACACCGAGCAAACGTCCTGGATGCTGTTCCTCAAGTATTTGGATGACCTGGAGTTCGAACGTTCACAGGAAGCCGAGCTGCGCGGCCAGACCTACCAGTTCATTATTGACGAAGACCACCGCTGGTCCAGATGGGCCGCGCCCAGGAAAGCCGATGGCAGCTTCGATCACGACAACGCGCTCACCGGCGATGACCTGATCCAGTACGTCAATTTTGAGCTGTTTCCCTACCTGCGGGGCTTCAAGGAACGGGCTTCCAGCACGGACACCATCGAATACAAGATTGGTGAAATCTTCGGCGAGATTCGTAACAAGTTTGCCAGCGGCTACAGCCTGCGCGATGCGCTGGAGCTGATTGACTCCCTCAGCTTCGGCTCACAGGCGGAAAAGCACGAGCTGTCCCACTTGTACGAGGCCAAAATCCGCAATATGGGCAATGCCGGGCGAAATGGCGGTGAGTACTACACGCCACGCCCACTGATCCGCGCCATGATCAAAGTGATCAACCCCCGGATTGGCGAGCGTATCTATGACGCGGCAGCGGGGTCTGCCGGGTTCCTGTGTGAAGCCCACGATTACCTGCGCTATGGCCCGGACGGGGAGGGCGATGATCGGCGGCTTTCAACAGCGGACCTGGAAACGCTCCAGACCCGGACCTTCTACGCCAAGGAAAAGAAAAGCCTGCCTTATGTGATCGGGATCATGAATATGATCCTGCACGGCGTGGAAACGCCCAATATCGTCCACACCAACAGTCTGACTGAAGACCTGAGCCAGATTCAGGAAAAGGACCGCTACGACGTTATCCTCGCCAACCCACCGTTTGGCGGCAAAGAGCGAAAGGAGATTCAGCAGAACTTCCCCATCAAGACCGGGGAAACGGCGTTCCTGTTCCTGCAGCACTTCATCAAATACCTGAAGGCCGGCGGCCGTGCAGCGGTGGTGATCAAGAACACCTTCCTTTCGAACTCCGATAACGCCTCCAGAGCCCTGCGCAAGGAGCTGCTGGAAAGCTGCAACCTGCACACCATTCTGGACTGTCCCGGCGGCACCTTCCTTGGTGCCGGCGTGAAAACCGTGGTGCTGTTCTTCGAAAAGGGCGCCCCCACGCAGAACATCTGGTACTACCAGCTCGACCCCGGCCGCAGCCTGGGCAAAACCAACCCTTTGAATGACGACGATCTCAAAGACTTTGTTGCCCGGCAGGTGAATTTTGGGGACTCCGATAACTCCTGGACCGTCAGCATTAACGACGTGGATACGGAAACCTTCGACCTGTCTGTGAAGAACCCGAACAAAGCCGAGGAAGCACCGCTCCGTGATCCGGAAGTGATCATCAATGAGATTGAGACGCTGGATAAAGAGAGCGAGGAAATTCTCGAAGGGATTCGGGGGATGTTATGAAGGGAGAGTGGAAAGATTGTGCGTTAGCTGACGTATGTACCCTACAGCGTGGTTTTGATCTTCCGAAAAGGGATAGGGTATTAGGACATATACCATTGATGAGCTCCAGTGGGGCAATTGATTTCCATAACCAAGCCAAAGTGGCGGGGCCAGGAGTTGTCACTGGTCGGAGCGGTAGTATTGGGAATGTGTTCTACGTTGATGATGACTTCTGGCCCCTGAATACCACACTGTATGTTAAGGACTTTCACGGAAACTACCCTCGCTTTGTTTACTACCTTCTTTCGAGCTTTGGATTGGAACGCTTTTCTTCCGGGGCGGGAGTGCCAACGCTCAATAGAAATAGCGTCCACAATGAAATGGTGAGTGTTCCAGGAACCGTTGAAGGGCAAAAACGCATCGACGACATTCTCGATGAAGCCTTTGAGGGCATCGACGCGGCGATTGCCAACACCGAAAAGAACCTTGCCAATGCTCGGGAGTTGTTTGAGAGTTTTCTGAAGCAAGCATTTTCAAATCGGGGATGGCCGACAAAATACCTGAGCGAAGTGGCTGAGAATTTGGACAGGAAGCGAGTTCCGATTACGAAAGCGAATAGAAAAAGTGGGAATATCCCTTACTATGGGGCATCAGGGGTTGTAGACCACGTTGTTGACTACCTATTTGATGAGAATTTGCTTTTGGTGTCGGAAGAGAGCCTGTAAATAAATCTGTGTAACTGCCCACCCCATTACAGGTGACCGTCCAGGCGGTCACCGAATTCGATAATAAAGCGATTCAGTGCCGGCTTCCAATCACGGATCGGCATCGTCCATTTCTTT